>NZ_JBFAPC010000206.1:0-8577 GCF_040675535.1 Patulibacter sp. NPDC049589
CTGAGGGCACGGGCGGCCGGTCGCGACCGGCCGCCGCTCCGGGGCCGGCGCACCCGCCGACCGGGGCCGGCCGCCGTCCTCCGGCGTCCCGCGACGGGTCGGCCCCGGCCGCCGCGGCCCGGCCCGTCCCCGGCGATCGGAGCACCCGGTCGCTGCCGCGTCCTCCGGCCTCCGGCGGAGGACGACCGGCTCGGCGCCGGCGCAGACGTGCTTGCATGACCCGGTGCGTGTGTGGAGCCCAGCGCCGGCCTTGCCGGTGCCTCGTCGTCGGTCCCGCGCGGCCTCGCTGGCCGTCGTCGGCCTGCTGGCCGTCGCTCCGGCCGCCGCGTCCGCCGCGCCGTCCCCCGCCCCGCCGGGCGCCCCGTTCTTCCTGCGCTACCCGACCGACCAGCTCGGCGTGCCGGGCGACGTCGAGACCGGCGAGCTGACGCCGACGAACAGCCTCTTCACCGGGCGGCTCGAAGTCGCCCTGCGCTCCGGGACCGGCATGCGCCCCTGGACCGGGGGCCCGCGCCACCTCGACGAGACCGGCCTGCCCGTCTACGACTGGGGCGACGTCGCCGGCCCCGTGCGCACCCACGCCACGGCCTTCGCGGTCGAGTCCGCCGGCGTCCCCGTCGTCCACCTGCGGGTCGTCGTCCACAACGTCACCGGCGTCCGCCGCCCGTTCGGGGCCGGGATCGACGTCGGCTGGCTCGGCGCCGGGCTGGCCGAGACGCTTAAGGGCGACCTCGTCCGCGCGCCGTACCGCTTCCCGCGCGGCGTCGTGGCGGCCAGCCCCGGCCTGCTCCAGCAGCCCGGCGACGCCTTCGACCCCACCTGGACGAGCGCGTGGGACGGGGACGTGCTGACGCGCTCCGGCTCGCCGCTGCTGAGCGCGCGGACGCCCGGCGTGGGCGGCGGGCCGGGCAAGCCGGCCGGCCCGGGAGCCACCGTCGGGCCCGGGCCGACGGTCGGGACCACCGCGCCGGAGCCGACGACGGCCACCGGGCCGACGGTCGACGCGGCCCCGCCGGCCGGCGGGGCCGGGACCGGTGCCGCGGCGGGGACCACCCGCGCGGTCGGCAAGGGCGCGTCGGTCCCGAGGACCGGCACGACCGCCGAGCGCACGACCGCCGCGCTGGTCACGCCCGACAGCGTCACCGGGCGCCTGCGGCTGCGGGGGACGCTCCGCCCGCACGGGACCCGCACGATCGACGTGGTCGTGCCGCTGCGGGCCGTTCCCGCCGGGCACCCCGCGCTGGCCGACGGCTGGGGGCCGGCGATGCAGCGACTGCGCGCCGCGTGGCGCCCGCGGCTGGACCGGGCGATGTCGCTCAGCACGCCGGACCCGGCGCTGGACCGCGCGTGGAAGGCGGGGCTGCTGACGATCCTGACGTCGCGCTACCGGGACCCCGAGGGCCGCTGGGTCCAGACGCCCAACAAGTTCCAGTACCAGGCGTCGTGGATCCGCGACACCGCGATGATCGCCCACACCCTCGACCTCGTCGGCCTGCACCGCGAGGCGGGCGAGGACGTCGAGTACCTGACCCGCTGGCGGGACTGGACCGGCCTGCTGCAGTCGCGCGACGGGCAGTTCGACGGCATGGGCCAGGCGCTGTGGTCGTTCGGCGACCACGTCGCCCGCAGCGGCGACCTCGCGACGGCCGAGCGCCTGCTCCCGGTCGCCGACGCCGCGATGGACTGGGTCACCAAGCGCCTCGTCGCCGACCCGCAATGGATCCTGCCGCCGTCGGACCCCAAGGACGACGACGAGCACGCCGTCGGCCACGCCACCGGCGACCTCGTCTGGCTGGCCGGGGGCACGCGACGGGTCGTCGCGCTCGCCACCGCCGTCGGTGACGAGGACCGGGCCCGCGCGTGGACCGCGATCGCCGACCAGGTCGCGGCGATCGCGCGGCAGCGGACGGCCGAGGCGGCCGTCGACGGCGTCGTCCCGTCCGTCCTCGACAACCCCGCCGGCCGGCGCTGGGGCGAGCTGTGGCTCGCCTGGCCGACCGGGCTGATGGCGCCGAGCGACCCGCTGGTCGTCCGCACGATGGCGGCCGCGAAGGCCGACGAGCACGAGGGCCTCGCGCTCTGGGGCGGGCGGCTGCACCTGTACCTCGGCCTGCGGCGCCTGCACACCGAGCTGCTCGCCGGGCACCGCGACGACGTCGTCGCCGGGCTCTACGCGACGCTCGCCCACCTGACCTCGACCGGCGGCACCTGGGAGCAGGGCACCGCGCCCTACGGCAGCCGCGAGGTCTACCGCGCGCTCGGCCCGCACGCCTGGGCCGCCGCGGACCTGATGTCCCTCGCCCACGACATGCTCGCGCGCGAGCAGGGCGACGGCGTCCGGCTGCTGGACGCCGTGCCGCGCGCGTGGCTGCGCGCCGGCAGCGTCACCCGGGTGCGCCGCGCCCACACGTCCTTCGGCCCGGTCGACGTCGAGCTGCGCGCCACCCGCACCGGCGCGGTCCTGCGCTGGGACGCCGACGTGCCGGCCGGGACGCCGCTGCGCTTCCGCGCGCCGTCCGGCACGACCGCCGTCCGCCTGCCCGGCCTGCGCGCGGGCCGGCGCGAGCTGCTGCTGCCGGGGCGCCGCGGGACCCTGAAGCTGCGATGGAGGACGGGCGCGACCGTGCGGGGCGCGCCGACCACGGCGACGGTCAGCGACGCGCTGCGGGCGGCCTACGCGCGGCGGGGGCGCTGAGGCCGGGCCGCGGCCGTCGCCCGGGGCAGGCCTGGGCCGTGCGACTCACTGCCCGGATCGGGCCGGGGCCGTGCCGTGCGGCCCGGCGTCAGCCGTCGGCGCCCGCGGCGTCGCGGACGACCGGCCCGAGGACCGACGCGTCGACGCCCGCCGCCCCCTCGCGCAGGCGCCGGAGGCCGGCCTGCGCGCCGCCGTCGCCGGCGTGCTCGATCGCGGCGTCGAGGGCCGACAGCAGGCGGGCCGCCGTCCGCTCGTCCGCCGCCCGGGCCGCGGCGGCGGCGCCGTCGGTGGCCGCGGCCACGGCGCGCGCGGCGGCCTCGCGGCCCTCGGGCGTGATCGCGAACGGCCCGTAGCCGCCCTTGCCGGGCGCCGGCGGCGCGACGTCCAGGTAGCCCCGCTCGGCGAGCGCCGCGATCGGCGCCGGCAGCAGCTCGTGTGGGTCCGCCACGTACGGGGCGACCGCGATCGGCGCGGGGTTCTGCGGGATGAACATCGGTGCGAAGCGGTGCCCGTCACCGCCGTCGGCGTCCGCGATCCGCAGCAGGATCGGTGCGAGGTCCTGGTCCAGAGAGGCCATGGGGGCACGGTACCCGCCCGGCACACGCGGGATCCAGACCGGCCCGCCGCGCGCCGGTGACGACCGGGACGTCCGGCGATCCGCGGGATCCACGACGAACGACGGCACTTCGTGACGACCGGGACGTCCGGCGATCGACGGATCCAGGACGAACGACGGCGCTTCGTGACGACCGGGACACCCGAGGACCGGCGGATCCCGGCTAGGCTCGGCGGGTCATGGCCGACGCGGAGCGCACCTACACCGCCGAGCACGTGATCGCGGCCGCGCCGTGGGACGTGTTCGAGCTGCTCGTCGACGCGGAGCATCAGGGCCAGTGGCGCGACCGCTGGGAGACCCACGCGCCCGTCGTGTCCGACCGCGCCTACACCCACGTCCGCTTCGAGGACGGCCTCGAGCTGGCGCTGGAGCCCGAGGGCGCGGGCACGCTCCTGACCGCGACGCGCACCCGCACCGGCGAGGGCCTGACGGGCCGGATCGGCCTGCTCTTCCAGAGCCGCTCGCGGGTCGAGTCCGAGATGGAGGCCCAGCTCAAGCGGATCGGCGCGTCGGTGGAGTTCGGCGCGATCTGAGGCGTGCCCCACGGGGCACCGGGCCAGGCCGGCCGCTCCGGCGGCGTCGTCGACGCGCTGGCCCCGCAACGCGACGGGCGAGGTGCCGCGACGCGAGCTGCGAGCCTCCGTCCGTACCACCCGACCCCGGAGCCCGCCCGATGACCACCGAGCGCCTCAGCACCGTCCTGCCCGTCGCCGACCTCGCCGAGGGGGTCGCGTTCTGGACCGCCGCCCTCGGCGCCGAGCCGACCTTCGTCGACGGCGACCGCTGGGCCCAGTTCGACGTGGGCCCGCACCGCCTGGCCCTCGCCGGCGCGGACCGCACGTCCGACACCGCCGGCGTCCTCGTGAAGGTCGACGACCTCGAGGCCACCCGCACCGGGCTGATCGCCGGCGGCCTGACCGTCGGCGCGATCGAGACCGGCCCGCACGAGCGCCGCTGCACGGCGACCGCGCCGGGCGGCTGGATCACCACGTTCTACGTGGCGGCGTAGGCGCGGGCGGGCGGCGGACGCGGGCGGGCGGCGGACGCGGGACGGCCGGCCCACGGTACGGGCCCGTCCGCGGGACTGGTCGAGGTTCCATCGCCGTGAGCGAGGGAATCGCAACCACCCCCGACAAGAAGCGCCGGGTCCGCGGGACTGGTCGAGGTTCCATCGCCGTGGGAGAGGGAATCGCAACCACCCACGCCCCGGCACCGCCCCGGCGCCCCGCCGGCCTGTCCGGGTAGGCGCCGCCGTTACCTCCCGGGTCATCGACCGGGGACTCCCCGCGGAGCATCGTCCTCGGCATCGACCGACCGACGAGGAGCACCGCATGAGCACCGCCACCCCACCCGCCGCAGGCCCGGCCCGCCGATCCGCCCGCGGCGGCACCGCACCCGGCCCGTCCGCCGCGGCCACGCCCGGCACGACGGCCGGCCCCGCACCCGCGGGCGGCCTCTCCGCGGCACCCGCCTCCGCCGCCTCGGGCCTCGGCCTCGTCGTCCTGCTGACCGCGTTCTTCGTCGTCACGCTCGACTTCTTCATCGTCAACGTCGCGCTGCCGTCGATGCAGGCGGACCTCGGCGCCGGCGGCGGCGCCGTGACGATCTGGGTGGCCGGCTACGCGATCGCGGTCGGTGCCTTCCTCGTCCTCGGGGCGCGGCTCGGCGACCGGCTCGGCCGGCGCCGGATGTTCCTCTGGGGGCTGGCGACGTTCACGCTCGCCTCGGCGGCGTGCGGCGCCGCGCCGGACCCCGCCTCGCTCGCGGTCGCCCGGATCGCCCAGGGGCTCGGCGCGGCGCTGCTGACCCCGCAGGTCCTCGGCACGCTGACCGCGACGACCGAGGGCGAGGCGCGCGTCCGCGTGCTGACGATCTACGGGCTGACCGCGGGCCTGGCCGCCGTGAGCGGCCAGCTGCTCGGCGGCGCGCTGATCGACGTCGACCTGCTGGGCCTCGGCTGGCGCGCGTGCTTCCTCGTCAACGTCCCCGTCGGTCTCGCGGCCCTGGCGCTCGCCGGCCGCGTGGTGCCGGAGACCCGCGCCGCCCGGCGCCTGGCGATCGACGGTCCGAGCGTCGCGATGCTCGCCCTCGGGCTCGGCCTGCTGGTGCTGCCGCTGGCCGAGGGCCGCGAGCGCGGCTGGCCGCTGTGGTGCGTCCTGGCGATGGTCGCCGGGGTGGTGCTGCTCGCGGACTTCGCACTCCGGCAGCGCACCCTGGCCCGCCGCGCGGCCGACCCGCTGGTCGACCTCGCGATGCTGCGCGACCGGACGTTCGGCGTCGGCACCGTCCTCTGCTTCGTCGTGCAGACGGGGATCGCGTCGTCGTTCTTCGTCCTCGCGCTCGCGCTGCAGGGCGGCTTGGGCCTCGACCCGCTCGAGTCGGGCCTCGTCTTCACGACGCTCGCCGTGGGGTACGTCGGGTCCTCGATCGCGGCGCCGGCGCTCCAGGCGCGCTGGGGCCGCGGGTTGCTGATCGCCGGCGCCGGCGTCTCCGCCCTCGGCGAGGCCGCGCTGGCGCTGACCGCCGGGCAGGCCCACGCCGGCGGCTCGGTCGCGGCGCTGATCCCGGGCCTCGTCGTCGCGGGCGTCGGGATGGGGATGGTCTTCGCGCCCTCCGTCAGCCTGGCGCTGGCCGAGACGGACGGCGCGCGCTCGGGCGAGGCGTCGGGCGTCATCACCACGGTCCAGCAGATCGGCGGCGCGGTCGGCGTGGCGCTCCTGGCGATCGTCTTCTACGGCGCGCTGGGCGACGGCGACGTGCCCGCGGCCTTCGCAGCGGCGTCGTGGTGCCTCGTCGGGCAGTCGCTCCTGGTGGGCCTCCTGGCGCTCGGGCTGCGGCGGTCGGCCGGCTGAACGCCGTCCGTGACGGACCCGTCGCTGGGGACCGCTCCGGCTGGGTAGACGCAGGCCATGCGCGAGATCGAAGCCATCGAAGATTGGAAGGGTCAGGACGTCGTCGACCTGGCCGAGCAGAAGCTGGGCAAGCTCGAGGACGTGTGGTTCCGCATCGACGGCGCCGAGCCCGTCCTGATCTCGGTCAAGAGCGGGCTGCTCGGCCGCAAGCGGCATCTCGTCCCGCTGACCGGGTCGACGGTGACCCGGTCCTTCGTGCGCGTCGCCTACACCGGCGATCAGGTCTCGGCCGCTCCGCAGAACGACGACGACGCCCGGCTCTCACCCGCCGAGCTCGCCGCGGTCCGTGAGCACTACGGCGTGGACGTCGACGGGGCCGACGACGTCGAGCTCGAGTCCGGCGACGCGCGCGGCGTCCGGGTCCGCGCGGCCCGTGAGGCCCGCGCCGCGGCCGACGAGGCCGAGACCGCCGCGACCCGCGCGGCCGAGGCGGCGACCGCCGCCGCCGAGCGTGCCGAGGCCGCCCGGGCCGACGCCGAGGAGGCCCGCCGCAGCAGCGACGCGGCCGCCGCCCACGCGACGAAGCTGCGCGCCGAGGCGGACGCCGCCAAGGTGCCCGAGACCCGCAGCACGATCCCGACGGGCATCGAGGACTGACCGACGGCCCGCGTCACGGTGGCCCGACGTCTGCTGCGGCCGGGGGCGAGGGCGGGGAGGCCACGCGGGAGGCGGGGACGCCACGCGGGAGGCGCCCCGGACACGATCTCCGACACGTCCGCGGCCAGGGAGAGGCGGATCCCGCCCTGTCCGCCGGACTCGTGCGCCCGTAGGGTTCGGGGCGTGCGACTGCTCCGTCCGGCCCGCCCAACCCCGGACCGGGGCCGGCGCGCGTCGCGGCTCGTCGCCCTGGCGGCCCCCGTGGTCCTCGCCGGCGCGCTCGCGTCGCCGGCCGCCGCGGCGCCGAAGGTCGCCCTCGACGGCGGCACCGTTGCGCCGCTCCCGGTCTGCGGGACGACGCAGCCCGTCCACCGCGTCGCCACCGGCGCGGCCCTGCGCCTGATCGCGCCCGCCGCGAAGACGACGAAGGCCCGCGCCGCGCGCAGGGGCTCGGCGGTCACCGTCGAGCGGTGCACCAACGGCGTCTGGAAGCCGCTGCGCACGATCACCCTCGGGGCGCGCCGGCGCGCGCTGACCGCGGGCATCGTGACGAACGACGACGCGACCGGCGACCTGCGCGTCCGGGCCCGGGGCCGCGACGGCCGGAGCGGTGCCGCGGTCTACGCCCGGATCGGCGTCGGCGAGATCGTCGACGTCCCGATCACGGTGCGCGTCGTCAACCAGAACCGCACCGCGATCCCGTGCCTCGGCGCCCCGGACGGCAAGACCTACACGCTGCACGGCAGCCTGGTCGCGCCGCGCGCCGAGCTCGACGCCGCCCAGCCGGCCGTCGCCCTCTACGTCCACGGGCTCGGGTACTCGAGCTTCTTCTTCCGCTTCGGCGACGTCCCCGGCTACGACTACGGCCTGGAGCAGGCGCGCGCGGGCCACGCGTCCGTCGTCATCGACCGCCTCGGCAACCCCGCACACGACGACCTGCCCGACGGGAACGCCACCTGCATCCCGGCCCAGGCGGACATGGCCGACCAGGTCGTGAAGGCCCTGCGCTCCGGCGACGTCCGCGGCGTCCCGGGCGCCACGCCGCGCTTCCGCCGCGTGATCCTCGCCGGCCACTCGCTCGGCGGCTTCATCACCGAGGTCTCCCAGTACTCGTTCGGGAGCGCCGACGCGATCGCCGTGATCGGCTACACGGACATCCCGTCGGTCCTGGCCCTGGCGACGTTCGCGCAGGCGACCGTCGACTGCGCCACCGCGCCGCGGCGCTCCCACGGCGGGACCGGCGCGCCGAACTACGCCCCGTTCGGCCGCACCGACGACGACTTCGCCGCGGGCCACTTCCACGACATCGACCCGACGGTCCGCCGCATCGTCCTGGCGCGCCACAACGTCGACGCGTGCGGCGACCTCCTGTCGGCCCTGCAGACGCTCGTCGTCGACCAGGTCGCGACGCGGACGTCGATCACCTCCCCGGTGCTCGTGATCTCGGGCGCCAACGACGCGCTGTTCTCCCCGCCGACCAACCAGATCCAGGCCTCGACGGCCTTCCCCCGCTCCCGCCAGGTCTCGTTCGTCGAGCTGCCGGACACGGGACACGCGGTCACCCTGGGCCGGACCCACGAGGCGTTCCGCAAGGCGATGGACGCCTGGCTGCGGGACAACGGGGCTTGAGCGGCGGCCGCCGGCCGGGCGGGCGGCGGGCGGGCGGGCGGCGGGCGGGCGGCGGGCCGGCGGACGTGCCATCGAGTACGACGGCAGGTGGATCAGCAGCGGCGTGCCGAGCTCGCGCAGGTGCTCGA
>NZ_JBFAPC010000207.1:0-8482 GCF_040675535.1 Patulibacter sp. NPDC049589
CCGATCGCGAACGTGTTGGCCCCGGACTCCTTGGCGATGTCGCGGGCGGTGTCCGGCGTCACCTGCATGAGCCCGAGGGCCGGGTGTGGGGGCGGCAGACCGCATCGAGTTCGGTACCTCAGGGGTACGCAACTCGACGACCGCAGGCTCCGGACGGGGGCCGGCCCGCCACCCCATCGAGTTCAGTACCTCACGGGTACGCAACTCGACGACCACGACGGACGGCCGACGGCCGACGA
Source organism: Patulibacter sp. NPDC049589 (assembly GCF_040675535.1). Lineage (NCBI taxonomy): Bacteria > Bacillati > Actinomycetota > Thermoleophilia > Solirubrobacterales > Patulibacteraceae > Patulibacter > Patulibacter sp. NPDC049589. The sequence goes on from NZ_JBFAPC010000207.1 coordinate 240, forward strand.
CGGACGACGGACCATGCCTCATCGAGGTCGGTACCTCGTCGGTACACCACCCGACGGCCGCGGGCCAACGGGCACCCGCAGGCCCCACCCCATCGAGTTCGGGACCTCACCGGTACACGACTCGACGACCACACGCTCCGGACGGGGGCCGGCCCGCCACCCCATCGAGTTCGGTACCCCAGCGGTACACAACTCGACGACCACACGCTCCGGACAGGGGCCGGCCCGCCACCCCATCGAGTTCGGTACCTCACCGGTACACGACTCGACGACCACAGGCTCCGGACAGGGGCCGGCCCGCCACCCCATCGAGTTCGGTACCCCAGCGGTACACAACTCGACGACCACAGGCTCCGGACAGGGGCCGGCCCGCCACCCATCGAGTTCGGTACCCCAGCGGTACACAACTCGACGACCACAGGCTCCGGACAGGGGCCGGCCCGCCACCCCATCGAGTTCGGTACCCCAGCGGTACACAACTCGACGACCACAGGCTCCGAGCAGGGGCCGGCCCGCCACTCATCGAGTTCGGTACCCCAGCGGTACACGACTCGACGACCACAGGCCGACGGGCAGTGTCCCGCTCAGCGCCGCGCCGCGGCCGCCGGGGTCGTCCAGCGCGCCCCGACGTCGTCCGCGATCCGCGCCGCCTGCGCCAGGCCGGCACGGACGCAGCCGGGGCGGACCGCGGGGTCGAGCGGGTCCTCGCCGCGGGCCGCGAAGAACGCGGCGTCGGGGCGGAGCAGGACGAAGGACGTGCCGCCGGTCGCGTCGCCCAGCGCGTCGACCGCGCCCTCGTCGTCCGGGCGGGCGTCGCCGACCTGCAGGACGACGGCCAGGGGGACGCCGAGGACGAGGTCCGCGTTGGTGCCCGAGCGGACGCCGCCGTCGACGTAGCGGCGGTCGCCGATCGTGACGGGCGGCCACATCCCCGGGACGGCGCAGCTCGCGGCCACCGCGTCGACGAGGTCGACGCCGCAGTCGCGGTCGAAGACGACCGGCTCGGCGGTCAGCGCGTCGACCGCGGGGACCAGCAGCGGGCGCTCCGGCCACTCGACGCCGGCCAGGCGGGTGGCGATGACCGCGCGGCGCACGGACTCGTCGACCGTCGGCGTCGCGAGCGCGATCTCGCCCATCCGGCGCCGGGCGGCGAGCGGGTCGCCGCCCTCGGCGAGGGTCGCCCAGACCGCGGCGCGCTCGGCGATCCGGGCGGGGTCGCGGTCCGGCGTCAGCTCGCTCGTGACCGGGTCCAGCTGGCCGGCGACGAGCTCCTCGAGGTCCCGCGGGCCGCCGAGCTGGGCGGCGACCGTCGAGCCCGCCGAGGTGCCGACGACGACGTCCGCGTCGGTCAGGTCGACGCCGGCGCGGAGGAGGCCGGCGAGCAGACCCGTCTCCCAGGCGATGGCCGCGAGGCCACCGGCGCCGAGGACGAGTGCGCGTTGCATCCTCACGACCGTAGGCCATGTGAACGCGGTGTTGCGTGACATCGGGACCGAGCGCGCGGGTCCGCGACCGCCGCTACGGCCGGACGACCGCCTTCGCCGCGGCGGTCCCCGCGGCGAAGGCGTCGTGGAGGCCCCCGACGGCGGCGAGGCCATCGTGCACCTCCGGCTCCAGCTCCACGGTCCCGTCCGCGAGCAGGTCGAGCGCCGTGCCGAGGGCCGTGCCCAACCGCTGCGGAGCCACGGCCGCGAGCGACGACACGCTGAAGCCGCCGATCGACACGTTGCCGGCGAAGAGCCGGCCGGCGGGCGGCAACGGGCCCAGCGCGGCCCCGCTCGCGTTCCCGAAGAGCACGATCCGCGCCCCGGGGGCGGCGAGCGCGAGGTCCTCGTCGAGCGCGCCGGTGCCCCGGGTGTCCAGGATCGCGTCGACCCCTCCGCCGCCGAGGTGCTCCCGCACGTCTCGCGCGAGCCCGGGGCCGCGCACGAACACCTCGTCGAAGCCGGCGCCACGAGCGGCGTCCCGTCGACGCCGGTCGCCCGCGACCCCCAGGACGGTGATCGCGCCGCGGGCCCGGGCGACCGCGGCGACCGCCCGCCCGACGCCGCCGGCGGCCGAGTGGACCAGGACCACGTCGCCGGCGCCGACCCGGGCCGCCTGTCCGACGAGCAGCACCGCGGTCGCGACGGCGCCCGGCGCGACGGCCGCCCGCTCCGGGGACAGGGCGTCCGGGACCTCGACGGCGAGGACGTCGGCGGCGACCGCGACCTCGGCGAGGCCGCCCCGGCCCGTGAACGCGGCGACACGCCGGCCGACCCGGTCCGGATCGACGCCGGGTCCGACGGCGGTGATCCTCCCGGACACCTCGAGCCCCGGGACGAACGGCCAGGCGGCGACGTAGCCGGGGTCGCCGCGCCGTGCCATCACGTCGAGGAAGTTGACGCCGGCGGCCGTCACGGCGATGGCGACCGCGCCGGGGCCGGGCGTCGGCGCCGGCAGGTCCTCGACCGACGTGACGCTCGCGTCGGGCGCGGGGCGGGCGAACCGCACGGCCCTCACGACGTCACCCGGTGGCCGGCGGGGGTCACGGCCTCGTGGGTGACCGTTCCGGCGCGGGCGGGCGGGCGGTCCGCGGGCGGCACGCGGTGGCGGCGGACGACGACGTGGTCGGGGGCGGTGCGCATCCTCCGAGCGTGCTCCGCCGCCGCGGGGCCGGCAACGGGCGATGGACACTGGCTGCGATCACGTGGGCTTATCGTTGGACCATGGAGCTCCGGCACCTCGCCGCGTTCGCAACGGTGGCCGAGACCCTGCACTTCGGGCACGCCGCCGACCGGCTCCGCGTCGCGCAGCCGGCCGTCAGCCAGCTGGTGGCCCGGCTGGAGCGTGAGCTCGGCGTGGTCCTCTTCGAGCGCACGAGCCACCGCGTCGCGCTCACGCCCGCCGGCGCCGCGCTGCTGCCCGACGCGCAGGCCGCCCTCGGGGCCGCCGAGAGGCTCCGGGACCAGGCGGCCGGGCTGACGACGGGGACGATCGGGACGCTGCGCGTCGCCACGACCACGGCGATCGGCCGGCGGCTCGCGGCGGCGCTGCGGACCCTCGCCGCCCGGCACCCCGGGGTCCGCGTCGAGCTGCCGGTGCTGACCACGACGCAGAAGCTCGAGGCCGTCCGCGCGGGGACGGCCGACGTCGCGCTGTTCCGGTCCTCGCCGGACGTCCCCGCGGGCCTGCGGTCACGCGTGGTGTGGCGGGAGCCGTTCGTCGCGGTCGTCCCGGCGGAGCACGCGGCGGCGGCGACCGACCCCGTGGTCCCGTCCGCGCTCGCCGGCCTGCCGATGGTCGGGATCTCGCGGGCCGCGCACCCCGCGATGGCCGACGAGGTGCGCGCGGTCTGCGCCGCGATGGGGCTCGATCCGTCGCCCGGACCAGCGGTGCGCACGCCGCAGGAGGTCCTGGCGACGGTCGCCACCGGAGCGGCGTGGACGCTCTTCGTCGACGGGAACGTGCCGGACCGGCTCCCGGGGATCGCGGTCCGGGCGCTCCCGGCCGGCACGCCGGCCAGCGAGGTCCGCGCGATCTGGCGGGCCACGGGCGCCGGGCCGTGGCCGGAGCGGTTCGTGGCGGCGCTGGAGGCCACGACTCCGGCCGGCGACTGACGCGCACCGGGCGAGTCGGCCGGGATCCCGCGCCCGGGCCGCCCGTACCCCGTCCGCTATCGTGCCGCGGCGAGCCAGTCGTACCCATCGAATGGGTCAGGGAATCCGGTGCAAGACCGGAACTGACGCGCAGCGGTGAGGGGGACGGGCGGGGCATCCTGCCACTGGATCCACGGATCCGGGAAGGCGCTCCGTCCGGACGAACCCGAGTCCGAAGACCTGCTGGCTCGAGGCCCCCGGCGTGCCCCGCACGCCGCCGGCCGATCGCCAAACGGGCCCCGCGTACGGGCTCCCTGATCGAAGGACCACCGCGTGAGACCACGCACCGTCGTTCCCGCGTCGACCCCGGTCGACGACCGTTCATCCGCCGGCTCCGGCCGCACCTTCCGTGACCGCCTCGCGGGCGCGATCCGCCGCCCGGCCACCGCCGCGACCGTCGGGCCACGGGCCGCCGCCGCGCCGACCCGGTCGGGGCCGGTCGGGCCCCGGCGCACCGGGATCCGCCGCGCGGGTCTCGCCGCCGCCGTCGTCACCGCGTCCGTCGGCCTCGCCGCCTGCGGCTCGTCCGAGGACCCGGCGCCGTCCGCGACCACCGTCGCGTCGGCCGCCGCCGGCCCGCGCACGGCCTACCCGCTGACCGTCGTCGACTGCGGCCGCAAGGTCACGTTCGACGCCGCGCCCAAGCGCGCCGTCGCCGTCGCCCAGCCGGCGATCGAGACGCTGCTCGCCCTCGGCGTGCAGGGCCGCATGGCCGGCACCGCGTCGTGGAGCGACCCGGTCCTGCCGAGCCTCGCGAAGGCGAACGCCGCAGTGCCGCGGCTGGCCGACGACTTCCCGTCGTTCGAACGGGTCCTGAAGACCGAGCCGGACCTCGTCTACTCGACGTTCGACTACACGTTCACGTCGGAGGGGATCGCCCCGCGCGAGCGCTTCACGAAGCTCGGGATCCCGATCTACCAGTCCGCCGCCGAGTGCGCGGGCCAGGAAGCGACCCAGGCGCGGCCGCAGACGATGGAGGACACCTACGCCGAGATCGGCGACATGGCGCGGATCTTCGACGTGCAGGGCCGCGGCACGGAGCTCGTCGCGTCGCTGAAGGCCCGGATGGCGACGGCCGCCGGCGGCGTCGACGCGCAGGACGTCTCGCTCGGCTGGTGGTACGCGAACACGAAGACCCCGTACATGGCCGGCTGCTGCGGCGCCGCAGGGATCGTCACGCGGCAGCTCGGCGCGAAGAACGCCTTCGGCGACGCGAAGCAGCTGTTCCCCGAGATCGGCTGGGAGACGATCCTCGACCGCGACCCGACCGTCCTCGTGCTGGCCGACCTGACCCGCGGCGACGACGGCGACAGCGCGAAGGCGAAGATCGCGTTCCTCGAGAAGGACCCGGTCGCGCGCCGTCTCACCGCCGTGCGGAAGAAGCGCTACGTGATCGTCACGGGCTCCGAGATGGACCAGTCGATCCGCAACGTCGACGCGACGGAGAAGGTCGCCGCGGGGCTGAAGACGCTCGGGCTCGCCGGATGAGCGCGCAGGAGCAGGCGGTCGCCGGCCCGGCGGACGCGGACCGCCCGGCGACCGCCGGCGACCCGGCGATCCTGGACCGCTGGGACGCCCAGCAGGCCGCGTACATCGCGGGCCGCGAGCAGCGCTTCGCCGCGATGCTCGACGTCCTCGAGCTCACCGTCGGCCCGGAGTTCGTCGCAATCGACCTGGCCTGCGGGCCGGGCTCGCTGTCCGCGCGGATCCTCGACCGCTTCCCCGGCGCGCGCGTGGTCGCCTGTGACGTCGACCCGCTGCTGCTGCACGTCGCGCGCGAGGTGCTCGGGCCGCGCTTCGGCGAGCGGCTGACGGTGCTCGACGTCGACCTCGCGGAGCCCGGCTGGTCCGCCGTCGTCGCGGCCGCCGCCGCGGACCTCGATCCCGCGTCCGCGGCGACGCGGGCGGACCGCGGGCCGGCGTCGGAGGCCACGCTCGCGGACCGACGACCGACCCTCGACGACCCGGCGTCGCGGCCGTCCGCCGTCCTCTCCACGACGGCGCTGCACTGGCTGCTGCCGCAGGACCTCGTGCGCGTCTACGGCGAGGCGCACGCGCTGCTCGCCGACGGCGGCGTCCTGCTCAACGGCGACCACCTCCGGTTCGACGGCCGCGACCCCGAGCTGCGCCGGATCGCCGCGGCGCACGACGCGGCGACGCAGCGGGCCGCGTTCGCCGCCGGCGCCCCGACGTGGGACGCCTGGTGGGGCGAGGCCCGCGCGCTGCCCGGCGGCGCCGCACTGGCCGAGGAGCGGGAGCGCCGGTTCGCCGGCCGCCCCGTCCCGCCGGCCACCGCGGTCGACCTGCACCTCGCCGCGCTCGCGCAGGCGGGGTTCGCCACGGTCGGCACGGCCTGGCAGCTGCTGGACGACTACGTCGTGCTGGGGCGGCGCTGATGCGGCGCGTGGTCCATCTCGCGCTCGGGCTGCAGGACCGCATGGTCGGCACCGCGACGTGGACCGACCGGATCCGGCCGAACCTGGCCCCGTCGCACGGCGAGAACCGCGACGACGAGAGCGGCGACGGGCCGCGCACGAAGCCGCTGCGTCTCTCGACCATCCAGACCGAGGTCCGCCAGCTCGCGCAGATCTTCGACGTCCGCGCGAAGGGCGAGGCGCTGGCCGCCGACCTGCAGCGACGGCTCGAGCAGGTCCGCGCGGACAACGCCGCCCGCGACCCGAAGGAGATCTCGATCGCCTCCTGGTTCGCGAACACGGAGTCCCCGTACGTCGCCGGCTGCTGCGGCTCGTCGGGGATCATCTCGCGCGCCGCGGGCGTCCGGAACGTCTTCGCCGACACGCAGGACGAGTTCCCGCAGGTCAGCTGGGAGACGATGCTCGACCGCGACCCGACGGTGCTCGTCCTCGGTGACCTGCAGCGCAAGAGCCAGACGGGCGACAAGCTCGCGGACAAGATCCGCTTCCTCGAGACCGACCCGGTCACGAAGCGCCTCACCGCGGTGCGGAAGAAGCGGTACGTGATCCTCAACGGCGCGGACATGAACCCGTCGATCCGCACGGTGGACGGCGCGGAGAAGGTCTCGGCGGGCATCCGCAGGCTGGGGCTGGTCCGCTGAGCGACACGGGCGGAGCGGAGGACGCTGTGGCGGCCGGGACGGCTCTCCGTGCCGGCCCCGCCCCGTCGGGTGGCGGCCCGGCGTCGCCGTCCGCCGGGAAGACCCGCCGCCGCCTGACCGGCACCACCCTGGCCGCCCTCGGCCTCGCGGCGCTCGTCCTGTCGATCGCCGTCGCGATCACGATCGGCCCGGCCGACGTGGCCGTCGGCGACGTCGTCGCGATCGTCGGCCAGCACCTGGGCTTCGGCCACGCGGACGTCACCCGGATCCGCGACGGGATCGTCTGGGACCTGCGGCTGCCACGGACGCTGCTGGCGGCGGTCTGCGGCGCGGGCCTCGCGATCTGCGGGGCGATCATGCAGTCGCTGCTGCGCAACCCGCTGGCCGACCCGTTCGTCCTCGGGATCTCGTCGGGCGCGTCGACCGGCGCGGTCCTGATCGTCGTCCTCGGCGTCGGGGGCGGGATCGTCGGGCTGTCCGGCGGGGCGTTCATCGGCGCCGTGCTGGCCTTCGCGGTCGTCCTGCTGCTGGCGGCGGGCGCGGGCTCGACGCCGGACCGCGTCGTCCTCGCCGGCGTCGCCGCCACCCAGCTCTTCTCGGCGCTGACCTCGTTCATCGTCACGTCGTCCGCCGACGCGGAGCAGACCCGTGGTGTCCTCTTCTGGCTGCTCGGATCCTTGGCCGGGGCGGGGTGGAACGACGTCGTCCTCTGCGGCTTCGTCTGCCTGGTCGGGCTCGTCGTCTGCCTCGCGGTCGCGCCCGCCCTCGACGCGTTCGCGTTCGGCGAGGACGCCGCGGCGTCGCTCGGGATCCCCGTCCGCTGGATCCGCCTGCTGCTGCTCGTGGTGACCGCGCTGATCACCGCGACCCTGGTGAGCGCCGCCGGCGCGATCGGCTTCGTCGGCCTCGTGCTCCCCCACGCCGCGCGCGCCGTCGTCGGCCCGGGACACCGGCGCCTGCTGCCGACCACGGCGCTGATCGGCGCGATCTTCCTCGTCTGGGTCGACACCGTCGCGCGCACGGCGTTCGACCCGCAGGAGCTGCCGGTCGGCGTCGTCACCGCGCTGGTCGGCGTCCCGGCGTTCGCGGTGATCCTCTACCGGCGCAAGGGGCCGGCGTGAGCCTCCGGGCCGAGGACGTCTCGTGGTCCGCGGGCGGGCGCACGATCGTCGACGGCGTGAGCCTCGAGGTCGTCGCCGGGTCGACGCTCGGGCTGCTCGGGCCCAACGGGTCGGGCAAGTCGTCGCTGCTGCGGCTGCTCGCCGGGGTCCGCCGGCCGACGTCCGGCGTGGTCGCGCTCGACGGGCGGGACCTGCGGATGCTGCGGCGCCGCGAGGTCGCCCGCCGCGTCGCCGTCGTCGAGCAGCACGCCACGACCGAGGTCGACCTGACCGTGCTCGACGTCGTACGGCTCGGCCGGATCCCACACCGCACCGCGTGGTCGACGACGTCGCGCAGGAGGAACGGCTGGGCCAGGCCGATGATCGCCGAGAGGGCGATCAGGCCGGCGACCGCGCCGACGCGCTTGC
>NZ_JBFAPC010000208.1:0-8414 GCF_040675535.1 Patulibacter sp. NPDC049589
GGTCGGCGCACGACGTCGCGCGCGGTAGGGGCCGGCCGGCCGCACGCCGATCCGGGCCGTCGACGACGGGTGTCGTGCGGCCTACGGCACCAGGCGACGCCACGGCTGCGCCGCGGAGTCCAGCGCCAGGAGCTCGCAGCCGCGCGCGTCGGGCAGCAGCGGGTGCTTGCAGCTCCAGCGGCCGTCGCTCGCCAGGCGCCGCACGACTACGAGCTGCTGGTCGGACGTCCGCGTGACGGCGCTCAGCGCCGACCCGTAGCGCTCGGTCTGGGCGTCGGTGAAGCCGCTGCCCAGCGTCCACGCGCGGCTGCCGGTCAGCGTGGACCGGACGAGCACGGAGCGGCTCGTCCGGCCGGCGCGCTGCTGGGGGGCGATCACGTCCCGGGGCGACAGGACCGGGCGTCCGAGGCGATTGAGGGTGCGACGGTTGGACGCCGCGGTCAGGACGGTCTTCGCCGCACCCGACCCCCGGCGCACGAGCAGGCGCCAGCGGTCCGGCCCGCTGCCCGACGTCCGCCACGATGCGGCGATCGTCGTGCCCTGCAGGTCGATGCCCTGCGGGCCGTACGACGGGGCTGCGACCCGCCTGCGGCCGCGCCGCTCGGTACGGGGCCCGAAGACCGTGGGGGCGACCGCGGCCGGCGCGGAGAGGTCCGCGACCGCGATGCCGGTGCGGTCGGGGCGCTTCGCGGAGACCGGCCGGGAGAACGCGATCCGGGTGCCCCAGACGCTCGGGAAGCGCTCGTCGACGTCGGGCGACGACGCGGCCGGGACCGCGGCGTCGACGCCGGTGGTGACGTCGAGGCGGCGGACGTCGCACCCGGTGGGCACGGCCGCGGCGGCGGAGGTGCACGCCGTGTAGACGACGAGCGCCTTCCCGTCGGGGCCGGGTCCGATGCTCGCGTCGATCGGTGCGGCCTGCGGGGCGACGGGCAGCTGCAGGCCCGCACCGTCCGGCGACCGCGCGACCAGCGCGTACAGGCCGTCGTCCTGACGGCGGCTCCAGATCAGCCAGCCGGCCCAGCCGTCGACCGGCGTGTCGTTCATCTCGACCGAGAGGACCGTGGGGCTCACGGGCCCCGGGGCGGCGGACGCGGAGCCCGCTGCCAGGACGGAGGCCGACGCGGCGACCAGGAGGGCGGCGGCGAGGCGCGCGGGGGAGGAGCGGATCGTCACGTACGTCGGAACCCGCGCGGGGCGCCGGAGTTCCGGTCGCCGGGGCGCGGTCGGGTCGATCGCCCCATCCTGACGGATCGGCCGCGCGCCGTCGGTCGGGGGCGCCGGTGGGCCGCGGCGGCCGGGCCGGGGCGCGTCACGACCGTGAGGACCGCCCCGGCCGACGCGGGCCCGGCGGGGTCTAGTGCAGCGGCGCGAAGGCCGGGTCGTCCTCGTGCTCGCGGAAGAACGCGACCATCGGGCCGACGTACTCCGACGCGGGCGGGCAGCGGACGCCGTGGCGGCCGAGCAGCTCCGTCGCGCGGGCGGTGTCGTAGCGGACCTGGTGGTTCAGGTAGATCAGCGACTCGCGCGGGGTGCCGCCCAGCAGGTGGCGGACCGGGGCCAGGCGCAGCGACTGGTCCACGAGCCCCCACGGCAGCCGGAGCGCCGGCGGCTTGCCGGCGTACGCCGCGCAGAGCCGGGCGTAGAGGTCCGACGCGGAGATCGGGTCCGGGTCGACGAGGTGGAGCGTCTCGCCCGCGAAGTCCGGGTCGCCCGCGCCGGTGACGATCGCGTCGATCACGAAGTCGACCGGCACGACGTTGAACGGGGCGCTCATCGCGCCCGGCTGCACGATCGGCGTGTGACGGCGGACGGCCGCCTGGATCGTGCGCAGCAGGTAGTAGGGGCCGTCGAACTTCTGGGTGACCCCGGTCCGCGAGTCGCCGACGACGATGCCGGGGCGGTAGATCGTGGTCGGGACCTCGTCCATCGACGCGCGGACGAGGACCTCGGCGGCGAACTTCGTCGACTCGTAGTGGTTCTTGAACGCTTGGCCGGCCGCCAGGTCGGCCTCGAGCACCGTGCCGCGCCGCTGCCCGGCGACGTATGCGGTCGACACGTAGTTGTGGCGCTCCAGGCGGGTGCAGGCCCGGCAGAAGTCGATGATGTTCTGCGTGCCCTCGACGTTGACGCGCTCGGCGATCGCCAGCGGGACGGCGAGGTCGTAGATCGCGGCCAGGTGGTGGACGGCGACCGTCTCGTCGGCCAGGCGCCGCGACGTCGCCTCGTCGAGGCCCAGCCGCGGGGCGGTGATGTCGCCCGGCTGGATGGTCAGGCGCTCCTGCAGCCCGAGCTCGCCGGCGACCTGGCGGGCCTTCTCCACCATCCGCGGCTCGACCAGCGCGACGACGTTCGCGTCCGGGTCGGCGTCGAGCAGCAGCGGGATCAGGCGCGCGCCGATGAAGCCCGGGAAGCCGGTGAAGAGGATCGTCCGCACGCCCATGGGGAGTGATGCTACTCATGCGTAGGGGCGGTCGCCCTACCGACGGTCGGATCAGTCCACGAGCCGCCGCTCGGTCGCCCAGCGCGTGAGCTCGTGGCGGTTGGAGAGCTGGAGCTTGCGCAGGACGGCGGAGACGTGGTGCTCGACCGTCTTGGGGGAGATCGTCAGCCGGCGGGCGATCTCCTTGTACATGTAGCCCCGCGCGATCAGGCGCAGGACCTCGCGCTCGCGGTCGGTCAGGCCGTCGAGCTCGGGGTCGGCCACGAGGGCGACGGCCGTGTCGACCCGCCCGGCGAACGCGTCGAGCACGAAGCCCGCCAGGCGCGGCGAGAAGACCGCGTCGCCGTCCCGGACCTTGGAGATCGCGGCGCCCAGCTCGTCGCCGGAGATCGTCTTCGTGACGTAGCCGCGGGCGCCGCCGCGGATCAGGGCGATCACGTCCTCGGGCTCGTCGGACACCGACAGCGCCAGGACCTTCTGGCCCGGACGGGTCTCGTGGACGCGGCGCAGCACCTCGGCGCCGCCGCCCCCGGGCATGTGCACGTCGAGCAGGACGACGTCGGGCTCGCGGTCGAGGATCAGGCGGACCGCGACGTCGACGTCCCCGGCCTCGCCGAGCACGGTCGCGCGGACGGGGCCCGGCGCGCCGTCCGCCCCGGTGCGGCCCTCGAGCTCGGCGCGGACGCCGGCCCGGAACAGGGCGTGGTCGTCGACGAGGACGACGGTGGGCGGTGCGGTCATGACGGGTCCTCCAGGAGCAGTTCGACCTCGGTCCCCTCGCCGGGGGAGGAGTGGATCGTCGCGCGTCCTCCGGCGCGACGCATGCGGCCCACGATCGACTCGCGCACGCCGCGGCGGTCGGCCGGGATCGCGTCGACGTCGAAGCCGCGCCCGCGATCGCGGACGAAGACCTCCACGCGGCCGTCCTCGGCCTCGGCGAAGACGGAGACCGACACGGCCTGCGGTGCGGCGGCGCCGACGAGCGGCGGCCCGGAGGGCGCCCGGTCGGCGGCGGGGTCGTCGCCGGGGGATCCGCCCGGGGCCGGGACGTCCCCCGCCCCGCCGTCCGGGCAGGCGTGACGGGCGGCGTTCGCCATCGCCTCGCGGGCGGCGGCCACGAGCGCGGCGGCGCGGTCGTCGAGCGGCCGCTCGCCGCTGGTGACGACCTCGATCTCGACGCGGTGCTCGAGCTCGACGGCGGCGGCGGCGGCGCGCAGGGCGGCCATCAGCTCGTCGTCGGGCCGCTCGCTGCGCCCCGAGAGCCAGGTGCGCAGCTCGCGCTCCTGCCGGCGCGCGAGGCCGGCGACCTCGCGCGGGTCGTCGCTGCGGCGCTGGATCAGCGCGAGGGTCTGGAGCACCGAGTCGTGCAGGTGCGCGGCGACCTCGGCCCGCTCGTCGCCGCGGATCCGCTCGGACCGCTCGGCCTGCGCGCGCCGCGCGGATCGCCGCCAGAACGGGGCGACGACGACGCCGATCGCGGCGAGCGCCACGAGCAGCTGGACGATGCCGTTGCGGCTGGCGTCGAGTGCGCCGAGCGACGACAGGGCGATGAGCGCCCCGAGGACGACCAGGCCGACGCCGCTGGCCAGCAGCAGCCGGTCGGCGCCCGCGCCCTCGCCGCCGGCCCGTCGCCCGAGCAGCCGCTGCCAGCCGGTCGCGGGGCGGTCGCCGTCCTCCCCGGGCAGGTCCGTGGCCTGGGCCCAGAGGACGAACCCGCCGGCGCCGAGCAGGAGCAGCGCCCAGAAGCTGATCCCCAGCAACGAGCGGAGGACGAGCAGCCCGACGAGCGCGCCGGCGACCAGGAGGACGGTGCCGGCGACGGTGCGCCGCCCGCCCGGGTACTCGACGGCGTCGGTGACGAGGGCACGGTGCGCAGCGACCCGGGCGGCGCGGATCGCCCGCCGGTGCCGCCGACGCTCGACGCCGATGGCGACCCGCGCCGCGAGCGCGACGGCCACCAGCGCCGCGCAGAGGACGGCGGCTGCGATCCGGAGGCCGTCGCCGTCGGAGACCTCGGTCGCCAGCAGGCCTGCGCCGAGCAGGCCGCAACAGGCGGCGGCCAGCAGGACGAGGGGGCGGGTGCTCACCCGCGCGCCGCCCGGCGGTCCGCGGTCCGGCAGGCCGCGGTCCGCACCAGGTCGACGTCGCGGGACACCACGTCGAGCCCGCTGGGGTTGCCCCCGTCGATGCCCTTGCGGGTGTCGGCGACCACCAGGGAGCCGACGCCGATCCGCAGGTCCAGCGTCACGCGCGGCCGCCGGTCGCCCGCCCGCCTGGGCGGGTCGATCTCGGTCGTGCGGGTGCGCTCGCCCCCGTCCAGGAACGCCGGACCGTGGAAGGAGTCCGCGAGGACGTCGGAGTCGCCGACGACGCGGATCCTCGAGCGGACGGTCCAGGCGACGCAGCGGGTCCGCGGCAGCACCACGGCGAGCTGCCCGACGTCGACCCGCGCCGGGATCCGGACCCGGTCGCCCCGGTGCAGGGGGACGCGGCGGAGGTCGAGGACCATGCGGCCGACGCCGAGGTGGTGGGGCGCGCTCGCCCGCGCCTGGCTGAAGGGCCGAATCTGGCGGTCGCCGACCGAGCGCTCGACCTCGACGCCGCCGACGACCGCGGCGGTCGCCGGGACCGCGAGGGCCAGGGCGACGATCAGCAGGGCCCCCGTGGTCCGCCGGCTGCGGGCCGACACGACCAGGAGCGCGGCGAGGATCAGGAGCACCACCGCCACGGGCCAGGCGCCGAAGAAGACCGTGAACCCGAAGCTGACCGCGGCCACGGCGCAGAGCCCGGCGAAGACCCCGATCGCGGCGGCGAGCGCGACGAGCACCCGCAGGACCCCGCCCGCCGCGCTGGCGGCCGGGCCGCTCGGGCGCTGCGGGGTGACGACGCCGGCGGGGCTGATCGGGATCAGCAGCGCTGCGGCGAGGTAGAAGAGGACGCCGGCGCCGCCGATGAAGAGCGTGGCGAGGAACGCGAGGCGGACCAGCAGCGGCTCGAGGCCGTAGCGCTCGGCGATCCCGCCGCAGACGCCGAACAGCATCCGGTCGGACTCGGAGCGGTAGAGCCCCGGGGGCGGCGGCGTCACGGCGGCGTGGACGGCGGTCGGCGCGTCCTCGGGCGCGGGGCGGTCGGCGCCGCCGGCCGGCGCGTCGCCGGCGGGCGGGTCGCCGGCGGGCGGGACCTCGTCGCGGGACGTGGTGGGCCCTGGGACCTCGTCGGGCGCGTTCGGGTCGTCGGGCTGGTTCGTGTCGGGACTCATGGGCGTGGATCCAGGGTGCCCGGGCCGGGCCGCCGCGCCTATGGGGGATGGCCCCGTCCGTCCCCGGGTCCGACCCCGGGGGTGGACCCCGGCGGCATCGGACCGGGCTCCGCGGGGCCCGGCGACCGGGCGCCGCGTACGGCATCCCCCCGCTCGGCCCCCGGAGTGTGACGGCTGAGGCGCGGCGGGGACCGGGCAGTGCCATGCTCCGGAGGTGCTCGAGCGTGCCGACGCCCTGAAGGCCCTCTCCGACGAGGTGTTCGACGTCGTCGTGGTCGGTGGCGGGGTGACGGGGGCCGGCGTGGCCCTCGACGCCGCGTCCCGCGGCTACTCCGTCGCCCTCGTCGAGCGCAACGACTACTCGTCGGGCACGTCCAGCCGCTCGTCGAAGCTCGTCCACGGCGGCTTGCGCTACCTGGCGTCCTTCGACATCGGCCTCGTCCGCGAGGCCCTGCTGGAGCGCCAGATCAATGCCCGGCTGGCCCCGCACCTGGTGACCCCGCTGCCGCTCGTGGTCGCCACGACCGCCGACCACCGCCCGGACCGGATGACCGGGGTCGGCCTGAACCTCTACGACGCCCTGGCGCTCGACCACCGCCGCGGGCGGGGCCGGGGCCGCGGCGACCTCTCCGACGCCGAGCGCGGCTGGAGCCCCGACCGCCACCGCACGCTGGACCCGCGCGAGGTCGTCGAGCACGTCCCCGCCCTGGACGGCCAGGACGTCAAGAGCGGCTTCCTCTTCTACGACTGTCAGACGGACGACAGCCGCCTGGTGCTGACGATCCTGCAGGAGGCCGAGCGCTTCGGCGCGGTCCCCGCCAACCGCGTCGAGGTCACCGGGCTGCTGGAGCGCGACGGCCGGGCCGAGGGCGTGAACGTCAAGGACCGCGAGACCGGCGCCGAGTTCGCGATCCGCGCGCACAACGTCGTCAACGCCACCGGCGTCTGGGCCGACCGCCTGCGCCCGGCCGAGCTGCACGACGAGGCCGAGGTCCCGGTCATCAAGCCCTCGCGCGGGACCCACGTCACGCTGCCCAGCGAGCTGCTGCCGCTGCGTTCCGGCGCGATCGTGCCCTCCGGCGGCGGCCGCTTCATGTTCGCCCTGCCGTGGCTCGGCCGCACGCTCGTCGGCACCACCGACAACGAGATCGAGGACCGCGACCTCGACCACGTCCGCGCGCCGGAGGAGGACGTCGACTACATCCTCCACGGCATCAACTCGTTCTTCGGCACGTCGATCGGGCGCGGCGACGTCCAGGGCGCCTACGCCGGCGTGCGGCCGCTGATCGCCACCGGCGACCCGAAGCGCTCCGTCGACATCTCCCGTCGCGCGGAGCTCTACGAGACGTCCTCGGGGATGCTCACGATCACCGGCGGCAAGCTCACGACGTGGCGGCGGATGGCGAAGTCGACGGTCGACCGCCTGACCGAGCGCGACGGTCGCGACGCCCCGTGCCGCACCCAGAGCACGCCGCTCGGCCAGCCGGTCGACGCGCTGCGCCTGCCGCACGCGCCCGGCACCTCGCCCGCGGCCCGCGCGCACCTGGCCGCCCGGTACGGCAGCGTGGCCCGCGACATCCTCCAGCTCGCCGAGGAGCGCCCGGAGCTGGCGCGCCCCGTCGTCTGGGACGGCCCCGTCGACATCCTGGCCGAGACGGTCCACGCGGCCCGCAACGAGCACGCCCGCTCGCTGGGGGACGTGCTGCTGCGCCGGACCCGCCTCGGCCTGACGGCCGCGCGGGGACTGCTGGCCGACGACGCCAGGGGCGCCCGCGAGGTCGCGGTGGCGATCGCGCCGGAGCTCGGCTGGGACGCGGACGGCATCGACCGCGGTGTGCAGGACTTCCGCGAAGAGGCCGCGCTCGAGGGCCTCGTGCCCGCGTCCTGATCGACGACCCCGGGGTGGGGGCGGGGAGCGGCGACCGCGCGACGCCCTAGGATCAACGCAGATCGATGTCGAGTGAGCACGGAACCCCACCGAACGCCGCACCGGACGACACCGCCACGCGGTTCGACCGCGCGGGCGAATCCGCCTACAACCTGGCGCTGCGCGTCACGGGCAGTCCGGGGGCGGCGTGGTACGCCACGATCGCGGCGTTCGCCGCGGTGGCCGAGCGGATCCCCCCCGGATCGCCCGACGGCGTCGCGGAGCAGGACCTGCTCCTCATGGGCTGCTGGCACGCCCGATCGCTGCTCGCCCAGGTCGCGTCGAGCCCCGAGTACGCCGCGCAGCTCCGCGCCCACGACGAGGCCGTGCTGGCCTCCGCGCCGCCGCAGTCCGCGGTCGTGCTCGCCAACGGCGCCCTGCCGGTCGACCAGCGCGAGGTCCTCGCGCTGCGCGGCCTGAGCGACCTCGGCCACGCCGAGCTCTCCGCGCTCCTGCGCGTCGACGCCGGCCTGCTGGCCACGATGCTCGCCCAGTCCCGCCTGATGCTGCGCGACGCGCTGCAGGGCGGCGACCTCGCCGCGACGGCGACCGAGGACCCGGAGAACCGCCACGCGCTCGCGCTCGCCGCGCTGCGCCAGGACGGCCAGCTCCGCGGCGCCGAGGGCCGCGAGCGGCTCTCGGCCTGGCTCGGCTCGTCCGACGCGCACGGCCCACTGGTCGACGCGCTGGAGGAGGCCGGGCTGACGTACCGCTCCTGGGCCCCGGAGCCCGTGCCCGCCGGCCTGCGCGACGCCGCGCTCGCCGCCGCCGCGGCCGTCCCGCAG
>NZ_JBFAPC010000209.1:0-8387 GCF_040675535.1 Patulibacter sp. NPDC049589
TCGCGGACCAGGGAACGCGAAGAGCGTTCCTGCGGGAGGGGAAGAACCCCTGTCGTGTCCTTCAGGCCCTCGACGGCGAGGACGGCCTCGCGCTCGGCGCGGGCGGCCTGCTCGCTCTCGCCCACCAGCCGGTCGCGGCGGTTGCGCTCGGCGAGCACGCGCTCCTCGCCGCCCTGAGGGGTGCGCTGCAGCTCGCCGGCCCCGACGCGCCAGACGTGGCCGTCCGCGGTGACGAGCGTCCCGGTGAACGTGAAGGGGACCGTGTCGGGCAGCGCGTCGACGAGCCAGGCATCGGTGAGCGCGCGGCGGGCGATCGCGACGGCGGCCGGGGTGCCGGAGACGCGCGGGGCCAGGGCGGTGGCGCCGTCGATCGGCGGGGGGCCGGCGTCGGCACCCGCGTCATCGGGCTCGCCGGACCGCGCGGCATCGGTGCTCGTCGCCGACGACGCCTCGGGAACGGACGCGGACGCCGCGTCCTCCGCGGCCGCGCCGGATCCGGGCGCGGCCTCGGTCCCCGGGTCGCCGCCCGCGGACTCGAGCAGCACCCGGACCCCGTCGCGGCCGGCCTGGTCCAGCAGCTCGCGCGCGCTCGCGGGGTCGGCGGCCACGGCGGCGCCGAGCCGGCCGTCCAGCGCGGCCGCGACGGCGAGCTCGCAGCCGTCGTCGACGCGCAGGCCGTCGCTCAGCGAGGTCGGCTCGGGGACGCCCGGCCGGCGCGGGCCCTTGCGGCCGCCCGCGACGCCGCCGGCGCCGCGCAGGAACTGGTTGGCGGCGGCCAGCTGCGAGCCGATCGCGGCGGCATCCCGGCGGGCCTGCTCGACGGCCTGCTCCAGCGCGCGGCGGCGCCCGCGGACGGCCTCGGCGCGTTCCTCGGCGGCGCGGCCCTGCGCGCGAACCTCCTCGGCGGCGGCCTGCGCGGTCGCGACGCCGCCCTCGGCGGCCACGCGGGCCTGCTCCAGGACGGCGACCTCGCGCTCCAGCGTCTCCTGGCGCTCGCGGTCCAGCCGCTCGAGCTCCTCCTCCAGCGCCGCGATCCGCGACGCGCCGACCTCGTCGGGGCGGTCGTGCGCCGCGGCGGCGGCGAGCTCGGCCAGCGACTCGCGGCGACGCTCGATCCGCTCCTCGAGCGCCTGCCGGCGGTCGGCGACGCGCTCGACGCGGCCCTCGATGCGGTCCGCCGCGGACTGCACGCGGCGGGCGCGCGACGACAGCTTGTCGCGGCGCTGCGCCTGTTGCTGCAGCGCCTCCTCGGCCTCCCGGCGCTCGGCGACGACGGCGTCGAGCTGGCCCTGCAGGTCGTCCCGCTCGGCCCGGGCGGCCGTCGTCTCGATCTCCGCCGCAGCGAGCTGGGCGCGGCGGGCGCGCAGGCCGTCGCGGACGAGCTCCCAGCGGGCCTCGACGGTCTGGCGCTCCAGGCGCTCGTGCAGCTCGGCGGCCTCGGCCTGGCGCTTCAGCGGGCCCAGCTGCTTACGGGCCTCCTGCTCGACGAGCAGCGCCTGGTCGAGGTTCTGGCGCGTGCGCTCGAGCTTGAGCTGCGCACGACGGCGGCGCTTGCGGTGCTTGCCGAGGCCGGCGGCCTCCTCGATCAGGAGTCGGCGGTCCTTCGGCTTCGACGTGACGATGCCCTCGACGCGCCCCTGCGAGATGACGGAGTGCGCCTCCTTGCCGAGGCCGGTGTCGGAGAGCACCTCCTGCACGTCGGTCAGGCGGCACGAGGCGCCGTTGAGCCGGTAGCCACCGCCCCCCGTGCGGTCGAGGCGGCGGACGACCGAGATCTCGGCGACCGGCAGGTCGACGGTGCCGTCGGAGTTGTCCAGCACGAGCTCGACCTCGGCGGCGTCGCGGGCCTGGACACCGCGTCCGCCGCCGAAGATCACGTCCTGCATCGACTGGCCGCGGATCGCGAGCGGCCGCTGCTCGCCCAGCGCCCAGAGGATCGCGTCGGTGACGTTGCTCTTGCCCGACCCGTTCGGGCCGACGACGACCGACACGCCCGGGTCGAACTCGAGGCGCGTGCGGTCGGGGAAGGACTTGAAGCCCTTCAGGGTGACCGACTTGAGGTGCATGGGTTCGTCGCGGGCGCCGGCCTAGGGCTCGACGGTCGCGAGCGCCTCCCGCGCGGCCTCCTGCTCGGCCAGCTTCTTCGAGCGACCGCGCCCGGCGCCGACGACGTCGTCGCCGACGACGGCCTCGACCACGAACGTGCGGTCGTGCGGCGAGCCGATCTCGTCGGTCACCCGGTAGACGACCGTGCGGCCGCGCGCCATCAGGCGCTCCTGCAGCCGGCTCTTGTGGTCCGCGGGGTGGTCGAGGGCCTCCTCGAGCTCCGGCGAGAAGGCGGCGACGACGGCCTCGGCCGTGCGGGCGTAGCCGTACTCGAGGTAGCAGGCGCCGATGATCGCCTCGCAGACCGACGCGAGGACGCGCTCGGTGCGGGTGAGGTCGGCGACGCGGCGGCGCAGGTTCTCCGGCGCGACCTCGGCCATCCGCCGCGGGACCTCGAGCCGCTCGGCGACCCGGCGGCACGGCGCGGCGGAGACGGTGCCGGCGCGGACCTCGGTCAGGCGGCCGGCGCCGAAGCGCTCGGCCTCCAGCGTCCGGAAGAGGTGCGTGGAGACCGCGAGCTCGAGGACGCTGTCGCCCAGGAACGCGAGGCGCTCGTAGGAGTCCGAGCGGCGCGTCGTCCACGACGAGTGGCTGAGCACCGGGCGCCGCGCCGACTCGGGCAGGCCGTCGAGCAGCTCGCGCAGCGGCCGCGTGGAGAGGTCCTCGCTCACCCGGTCCTAGGCCGTGGCCGGCAGGTGGCGCAGCACCGCGTCGGCGGCCTCGCCCACGGTGGTGATGCGGGCGGCCTCGTCGTCGGGCAGCACGACGCCGTGGCTGTCGTCGAGCTCCTGCACGAGGGTGAAGAGGTCCAGCGAGTCGGCCTCGAGGTCCTCCCGCAGGCGGGTGGCCTCGGTGATGCCGGCTGGATCCACCTCGAGCTCCTCCGCCAGGTGGCGGCGCACGATGTCGAGTACCTCGTCGCGGGTCATGGCCCCGGAACGCTACCCGTTGACGCGGTCGGGGCCCGATCCGGCGTCCGCGGCCGCGGCGGCCACCGCGTCCCCGGCCGGTGCGGCGACCGCGGCGGGCGGACGGCGCAGGGCGCCGGCGTCCTCGAGGTCCCGGTGGATCAGGTCGGTGACCTGCCGCTCGTGCCCCTGGGCGGCCAGGACGATCGCCCGCGCGAAGCCCTCGCGGGTGAAGCGGCCGTGGGGCACGACGCCCAGCGAGCGCAGGCCGAGCAGGTAGGCGCCGCCGGAGCGCTCGGGGTCGATCGAGGCCTTGAAGCGGTTCAGCGCGGGCTTCAGCAGCAGGCCGCCGAGCATCGCCATCGGGTTGGACGTCGCCGCCTGCCGGACGCCGGAGACGACGGTCTGGGACACGCCCTCCATGAGCTTCAGCGCGACGTTGCCCGTGAACCCGTCGGTGACCACGACGTCCGCGACGCCGGTGGTGACGAGGTTGCCCTCGATGTTCCCGACCCACTCGATGTGCGGGTGGCCGGCGAGCCGCTCGCTGAGCAGCCGGTGGACCTCGACGACGTCGGGGGTGCCCTTGGTGGGCTCCTCGCCGTTGGAGAGCAGCGCGACGCGCGGGCGCTCCACGCCCAGGACCGTCCGGGCCAGGGCGGCGCCCATGAAGCCGAACTGGACGAGGTGGTCGGGCCGCGCCTCGACGTTGGCGCCGACGTCGACGAGCGTGACCGGGTCGCCGAGGGTCGGCAGCGGCAGCGCGAGCGCGGGCCGGTGGATGCCCCGGGCCCGGCGGACGTGCATGAGCCCCGCCGCGAGGGCGGGACCGGTGGCGCCGGCGACGACGAACGTGTCCGCGTCGCCGCTGGAGACGTCGCGGATCGCGCGGACGATCGAGGCCTCTGGGTGCGAGCGGACCGCGAGCGCCGGATCGGGTGCCTTGGCGATCGACATCGGCGCGTCGACGACCTCGATGGCCGCGATGCCGTCGACGACGGCGCGGAGCTCGGCCTCGGGGCCGAAGAGGCGGATGCGGACGTCGGCCCGGGCGGCGGCGAGCTTCGCGCCCTCCGCGACCTCGGCGGGACCGAGGTCGGCCCCGGTCGTGTCGACCGCGACGGTGACCGTCATGGAGCTGGGACCGCGGCCGGGGTCACCGGCCGCGAAGGTCCTAGAAGTCGAGCGAGCTCTTCGGCGCGACGACGACGCGGCCGTCGTAGTAGCCGCAGGTGCCGCAGACGCGGTGCGGAATGCGCGCGCTGTGACACTGCGGGCATTCGTTCACCGTCGGGCGCGCAGCCTTGTGGTTCGCACGGCGCTTGGCGGTACGGGCGTGAGACTGCTTCTGCTTCGGTACGGCCATAAGACGGGCAAGAATAGGGATTTGCGCCGCCCCGCGTCGGCTGCCCGTGCAGGGCCTTTCGCGCGGCGCGGCCGCCGGCGGGTGCGGCGTCCGCGTCCCGCCGCGTGCCCCGTCCCGCGGGGAGCGGCCCTACGGCCCCTGGACGATGTTGCCGTCCGCGTCGAAGCGGATGCCCGACAGCGCGGCCAGGCGCGGGTCGGGCCCGGCCTGGTGGGTGTGGCCGGGGTGGTCGTTGAGCTCGATCCCGCACTCGGGGCAGAGACCCAGGCAGTCCTCGCGGCAGAGGACGCGGACGGGGAGCGAGAAGACGAACGAGTCGTTGGCCCAGCGGTGCAGGTCCAGGTCGTCGCCCTTGACGTAGTCGCTGTCGAACTGCTCCTCGGGCGTGCGCTTCTTCTGCTCGAGCTCGCGGACGTCGACGGCGACCTCGCTGCTCGTGGGCGTCAGGCAGCGCATGCACGGCCCGGCGATCGTGGTGTCGAAGCGCAGCTGCAGGGCGTAGCCGCCGCCGAGCATCCGGGAGATGTCGAGACGGACCTCCTGCTGGGCCGGGTCCGGGGCGTACCCCTGCTCGCTCAGGCGGACCGCGTCCAGCAGGACCTGCAGGTCCATCCGGCGCCCCTCGCCGGGGCTCATGCGCAGCCCGGAGAGGTCGATCAGGTCGGTGGGCTCCATGGACCTACGGTACCCGCCGCGCGCCGCGGCGTCGCGTGCGCCCTCAGCGGTACTGCCAGCGTGGCGTCAGCCCCAGCAGCTCGGGCACGGTCACCAGCCGCAGCCCTTTGGCCCGCAGGTGCGCGACGATCGCCGGAAGGGCGGCCAGCGTGGCGTCGCGCGGGCCGCCGCCGTCGTGCATCAGGACGATCGATCCGGCGGTCGCGGCGGACGCGCGGGCGACGACGGCCGGCGTCCCGGGCAGTTGCCAGTCGTCGGTGTCGATCGTCCAGGTGACGTCGAGCATGCCGAGCGACGAGAGCTCACCGTCCAGCGCCGATCCGCGGGCGCCTCCCGGCGGGCGGAAGAGGCAGGGGGCGAAGCCGACGGCGCGCTGGATCGCCTGGTTGGTGGAGGTGATCTGCTCCAGGTTCCCTCCGCCGCCGACGTCGACGTGGCTCCACGTGTGGTTGCCCACCGCGTTGCCCTCCTGGACCATCCGCCTGAGCAGCGCCTCGTTGCCCGCCACCTGGCGACCGATCAGGAAGAACGTCGCCGGGACGCCGAGCCGGTGGAGCTCGTCGAGGAACGCGGCGGTGTGGGTCCACGGGCCGTCGTCGAAGGTCAGCGCGACGGCCCCGCGGGCCGCGGGGCCCCGGGTCACGGACGTGGGACCGGAGGCCACGCACCCCGCCTGGACGGCGCGACGCACGTGGTAGAGCGCGGACCCGGTGGCGGGCACGCGGTCCGAGCACGGTGCCGACGCCAGGCAGTCGTCGCCGCCCTGCCAGGCGGTCGTCGCGTACCAGCGGGTGACGCCGGTCTCACGGCCGACGAGGTCCGCGGGCGCGCCGACGACCTCCAGCCCCGTGCGGCCGGGACGGGAGATGGCGGCCGTGCTCGCCCGCCAGCCGACCGGCTGACCGTCGTCCCCGATGTCGGTCGCGCGCAGCGCCAGCCCGGAGCCCTTCCGCACGACGCAGGCTCGGTGGGCCTCCCGGCCGTGCCGCGACGTCGACAGGCAGATCCGCCGTCCCGCGCCGCCCTGCAGCCGCGCGGCGTCCCAGCGCTCGCCGGTGCGCAGGGACCAGCGCAGGTCGGGGCCGTCCTGCACGAGCGACGTGCGGCGGACGTCGAGGGGGCCCGCGTCGCGGCCGTCGGCGACCACGGTCTCCGGGGCCGGGGCGGTCCGCGGTGGCGTGGCGCGGACGGTCGCCGGCCGGTCGGGCGTGGCGGGGCGGCCCGGTCCCGCGCCGGCGGCGGCGCCCGCCGCGACCGGCACGGACAGGACCCCCGCCCCCGCCAGGAGGACCGCCACCGCCGTCGGGCGCACACGCAGCATCCGCCGATCGTAGGGCGCCGCGGACGCGGTCCGCGGCGGGTGGCGCCGTGCCGCTCGGGCCGGCGGTGTCCTGCCGTGAGGAGCGCGTCGGGACGCGGGAGGCCCCGCGCCGGTGCGGACCGGGCCGCCCTCAGGCCGTGCGCAGCTCCCTCTTGAGGACCTTGCCCGTCGCGTTGCGCGGGAGCCGGTCGATGAAGACCACGTCGCGCGGGACCTTGAAGCTCGCGAGGTGCTCCTTCACGCGGGCCTTGAGGACGTCCACCGGCAGCTCGGCGCCGTCGGCGAGCACGACGACGGCGCGCAGCACCTCGCCCCAGCGCTCGTCGGGGACCCCGAAGACCGTGACCTCGGTGACCTCGGGCATGTCCGCGATGAGGTCCTCGACCTCGCGCGGGAAGACGTTCTCGCCGCCCGAGACGATCATGTCGTCGTCGCGGCCGTCGACGAACAGCCGGCCCTCGGGGTCGAAGTGCCCGACGTCGCCCGACGACAGCAGCCCGTCGATGACGTCCTTGCCCCCGCCGCCGGTGTAGCCGTCGAACTTCATGTCGTTGCCGACGAAGATCCGGCCGACGGCGCCCGGGGCGGTCAGCTGCCGGCCGTCCTCGTCGTAGATCCGGACGGCCGTCCCGCGCGGGGCCTTGCCGGCCGTGCCCGGCGCGGAGCGCAGGTCCTCGGGGGTGGCGATCGTCGCCCACCCGACCTCGGTCGAGCCGTAGAGGTTGTAGAGGACGTCGCCGAGGCGGTCCATCGCGCGGATCGCGAGCTCGCCCGGCAGCGCGGAGCCCGACAGGGCGACGATCCGCAGGCTCGAGAGGTCGTGCTTCGCCAGCGTCTCGTCGGGCAGCTCGAGGATCCGCTGGAGCATCACGGGGACGACCGGCAGCACCTGACAACGGTGCGCCGCGATCGCCCGCAGCGTGCCCTCGGGGGTGAACTTCCGCTGCATCACGAGCGTCGACCCGAGCGCGAAGCCCATCGTGAAGTGCAGGTAGCCCCACGAGTGGAACATCGGGGCGGCGAGCATCGTCCGCTCCTCGGAGCGCAGCGGCATGCGCGAGAGGATCTGCGCGGCGGGGCCGAGGCCCTTGGGCTGCTGGCGCGCCGCGCCCTTCGGCGTCCCGGTGGTGCCCGACGTGAGGATCACCATCCGCCCCATCTCGGTGGGCGGCTCCAGCGCGGAGCGGTCGCCGGCCGCGATCAGGTCCTCCGCCCGCGGGACGTCGCCGAGGTCCGCGGCCGCCAGATCCGGGTCGGCCCACACGACGTGCTTCAGCGCGCCGTCGGTGCCCGCCCAGCCGTCGTCGCCGGCGACGAGCCCGCGGAACTCCTGGTCGTAGACGGCGACGACGGGGCGCTCGCGCTCCAGGACGTCCCGCAGCTGCGGACCGCTGAACATCGTGTTGAGCAGCAGCTGGTGGACGCCGAGCTTGCTCGCGGCGACGATCGTCTCGACGAAGCCGCGGTGGTTGCGGCACATGATCGCCAGCGCGTCGCCCTCCCGGACCCCGATCGCCCGCAGTTGGTGCGCGAGCGCGTTGCTGCGCTCGTGCACCTCGCGGAAGGTCAGGGACCCGAAGTCGTCGATCAGCGCCGTGTGGTCCGGGCGGCGGGCGGCGTTCATCGTGTACCCGGCCGCCGGGGTCGGCCCGAACTCGTGCAGGCCCTTCAGGACGTCGGCCACGACGCGCGGGCGCATCGGCCCGACGACGCCGGCGGCGACCAGCTGCCGCAGGAGGAACGCGGTGTCCCCCGCGCGGGTCGCGACCTTCTCCAGCGGGGCGGCGAGCGGCATGGGGCGAATGCTACCCGCAGTACGGAATCGGTGACGGCGGCGTCACCACGGGGCGTACGGCGGCTCGTCGGCTAGCGTCCGGGGCGTGTCCGCCTGGTTCGAGCAGTACGGCTGCGACGTCGTCGCCGACCGGCTCGTGGTCGGCGCCGGCCCGCGGGACGGCGCCCCCCGAGCGGGGGGCGCGGGCCGCGGACGTAGGGAGAGGGGCGGGTTGGG
>NZ_JBFAPC010000210.1:0-8352 GCF_040675535.1 Patulibacter sp. NPDC049589
CGCGGCGGGCCTCGGGTCGCGGCGACGGCGCGACGCCGCCGTTGCGGGCCGCGGCGTTGCGCTCGCGCTGGCGATCGAGCCGCGCGCGGGCGGCGGCGGCGAGGCCCTTGGGCAGGACCCCCGCCTCGCCCTTCACCCAGGCGTCCCCCGTGGGCTCGTCGTCGGGCCCGCTCACGACCGGACCCCGGTGGGTCGCTCGTCGGCGCGGTCGCGGCGCGGTCGCAGGGATCGGGAGCGGATCACGCGCCCTAGCCTAGATGGTCGGACATGAACCGATCGTCTCCGGGCGCCGCGTCCGGGCGCGTCCGAGGACGCCCCACGACGACCGAGGGCGGGGCCGTGGCCCCGCCCTCGCGGTCGTCCTGCGGTGGGGGTGTGCCCCTTACGCGTCCTGCGTGGCGACGTCGCCCGAGGACTCGTCCGTGGGCTTCTCGCCGTCGGCATCGGCCTCGTCGGTCGCACCGACCGCGGCCGGCACCGGCACCGGGGCCTCCACGATGGAGAGCACGACGGCGTTCTCGGTGTCGTCCTCCGGCGCGATGTCGACCTTGACGTGCGCGTTCGGCGGGACCTGGTTGGCCAGCACGAAGTCCGCGAGCGGATCCTCGATGTAGCGCTGGATCGCCCGGCGCAGCGGACGGGCGCCCATGGCCGGGTCCCAGCCCTTCTCGACCAGGAGGTCCTTGACGGCGTCCGACAGCTCGAGCGTGAGCTCGCGATCGCGCAGCGACTTGCGCACGCGGTCGATCATCAGCTCGACGATCGTCGTGATCTGGGGCTTCGTCAGCTTGTGGAAGACGATGACTTCGTCGATGCGGTTGAGGAACTCCGGCTTGAAGGCCTTCTTGAGCTCACCCGTGACGCGCTGCTTCATGTCCTCGTACGTGATGGCCTCGTCCTCGTCGCCGAGCTGGAAGCCCAGCGGCGTCGACTTGGCGATCTCGGACGCGCCGATGTTCGACGTCATGATCACGATGGCGTGCCGGAAGTCGACCGTGCGGCCCTGGGAGTCGGTCAGGCGACCGTCCTCCAGGATCTGCAGCAGCAGGTTGAAGACGTCCGGGTGGGCCTTCTCGATCTCGTCGAGCAGCAGCACCGAGTACGGCTTGCGCCGCACGGCCTCGGTCAGCTGGCCGCCCTCGTCGTACCCGACGTAGCCCGGGGGCGAGCCCACGAGCCGCGAGACGGCGTGCTTCTCCATGTACTCGGACATGTCGACACGGACCATCGCGTCGGCGTCGCCGAAGAGGAAGTTCGCCAGGGACTTGGCGAGCTCGGTCTTGCCGACGCCCGTGGGGCCGGCGAAGATGAACGAGCCCGTCGGGCGCTTCGGGTCCTTCAGGCCGGCGCGCGAGCGCCGGATGGCCTTCGAGACGACCTTGACGGCCTGCTCCTGGCCGACGACGGCCTCGTGGAGCTCCTCCTCCATGCGCATCAGGCGGCGGGTCTCCGCCTCCGTCAGCTTGAAGACGGGGATGCCGGTCCACATCGAGACGATGTCGGCGATCTCCTCCTCGCCGATGGAGAGGCGCGGCTGGTCGCCCTCGCCCTGCTCCCACTTCTCGACGAGCTCGCGCTTCTTCTGGACGAGCTTGCGCTCCTCGTCGCGCAGCGAGGCGGCGGTCTCGTACTCCTGCGCCTCGATCGCCGCGTCCTTCTTGCGACGGGCCTCGGCGATCTGCTCCTCGACCTCCTGGAAGACCGGCGGCGAGCTCATCGAACGGATGCGCTTGCGCGACGCGGCCTCGTCGACCAGGTCGATCGCCTTGTCCGGCAGCTGGCGGTCGGAGATGTAGCGATCGGCGAGCTCGACGGCGGCCTCGAGGGCCTCGTCGGTGATCTCGATCTTGTGGTGCTGCTCGTAGCGGTCGCGCAGGCCCTTCAGGATCTGCACGGCCTCCTCCGTCGACGGCTGCTCGACGCGGACCTGCTGGAAGCGACGCTCCAGCGCGGAGTCGCGCTCGAGGTACTTGCGGTACTCGTCGATCGTCGTCGCGCCGATCGTCTGCAGCTCGCCACGCGCCAGCGCGGGCTTCAGGATCGAGGCGGCATCGATGGCGCCCTCGGCGGCACCGGCGCCCACGAGGTTGTGGATCTCGTCGATGAAGAGGATGACGTCGCCCTTGTTGGCGATCTCCTTCATCACCTTCTTGAGGCGCTCCTCGAACTCACCGCGGTACTTCGACCCGGCGACCAGGGCCGCGAGGTCGAGCGTGTAGATCTGCTTGTCGCGCAGCAGCTCGGGCACCTCGCCCGAGGAGATCTGCTGGGCGAGGCCCTCGACGACGGCCGTCTTGCCGACGCCCGGCTCGCCGATCAGCACCGGGTTGTTCTTGGTGCGGCGCGAGAGGATCTGCATGATCCGCTCGATCTCGTTCTCGCGGCCGACCACCGGGTCGAGCTTGCCCTCCGCGGCGAGCTTCGTCAGGTCGCGACCGAACTGGTCGAGGACCTTCGAGGACCGCTTCTGCGGCGTGCCCTCGCCCGTCTGACCCGAGCCGCTGACCGAGGAGCCGGCCGTCTGGCGACGACCGCCCGGACCGGACAGCATCCGGATGACCTCGTTGCGGATCTTCTCGGAATCGGCGTCGAAGTCGAGGAGGATGCGGGCGGCGACGCCCTCGTTCTCCCGGACCAGGCCGAGCAGGATGTGCTCGGTGCCGATGTAGTTGTGTCCAAGGCTCAGCGCTTCGCGCAGCGCCAGCTCGAGGACCTTCTTCGCACGCGGCGTGAACGGGATCTGGCCGGAGGTGACCTCCTCACCCGATCCCACGATGCGCACGACCTGCGCTCGGACACGCTCGACAGTGATGTCGAGGCTCTCCAGCACGCGTGCTGCGAGACCCTCCTCCTCGCGCAACAGACCGAGGAGGATGTGCTCCGTCCCGATGTAGTTGTGCTTGAGCGTCCGCGCCTCTTCCTGGGCGAGAACGACAACCTGCCTGGCTCGTTCTGTGAATCGCTCGAACATCCCTGGGATCCTTCCGTGGCTCGGTACGAATCCTACCAGTGGCCCAGTCGGACCCTGCCGGACTCCCCGTCGTCACCTGGTTCTACGGCACCGTGCGGCGGACGGATGCGTCAAAGAACGCGAAGACCCACCGGATGTCCACTCCGGTTGTCGGACGACCGTCGGCGCTCCGCCACCGCTCCTCGAAGGTACCCGGTGCCGCGCCGCCGCACGCAGACGGGCCCGTTTCCCCGCCGCCCCTCGTGGGTCCGGCCCACCACCGCGGACACCGCCCGGACCCCGGCGCCGACGGGCCGCGACGCCTCGCGGGCCCCGCCGGCTCAGCCGCGGACGGACTCGAACCGGACGACGACCGACTTCGAGGTCGGCGTGTTGCTCCCCGTCGCCGTGCTCCCGAGCGGTACCAGGGGGTTGGTCTCCGGGTAGTACGCGGCGGCGCAGCCGCGGGCCGTCGGGTAGGCGACGACCTTGAAGCGCGGGGCGCGACGCTCGACCCCGTCCTCCCACGTGCTCACGAGGTCGACGACCGCCCCGTCGCGCACGCCGAGGCGCTCGAGGTCCTCGGGCCGCACCAGGACGACCCGGCGGCCCGCCTTGATGCCGCGGTAGCGGTCGTTGAGCCCGTAGACCGTCGTGTTGTACTGGTCGTGCGATCGCAGGGTCTGGAGCAGCAGGTGGCCGTCCGGGATCGCGATCGGCTCGAGCACGTTGACCGTCAGTCGGGCCGTCCCCGTGGACGTCTGGAACCGCCGCTCGTCGCGCGGCGGGTGCGGCAGCCGGAAGCCCTCCTTGCGCTGCGCGCGGGCGCCGAAGTCCTCGAAGCCCGGGATGACCGCCGTGATCTGCTCGCGGATCAGGCCGTAGTCGCGGGCCATGGCCTCCCACGGGAGGTCCTCCACGCGCCCGGTCGGCGTGCCGAGGCCCGAACCGCCCCCGACGTCGGACGCGTGGCCGTCCGGCATCGACGAGGTCCCGGTCGGAGTCACGTGGCCGTCGGCCTCGCCGTCGTGGGTCGGCGGGCCGAAGACGGCGCGCGCCATGCCGCAGACGATCCGGACCTCGCTGCGCAGCTCGCCCGACGGCGGCTCCAGGTGCCCGTGCGACGCGTGGACGACGCTCATCGAGTCCTCGGTGGTGACGAACTGCGGGGTGCCGCGGCGGGGGCCGTCGGGGACGAGGTCGCGGTCCGTGCGCCCGAGGGTCGGCAGGATCAGCGCCTCGCGCCCCGTGACGAGGTGCGAGCGGTTGAGCTTCGTGGAGACCTGGACCGTGAGGCGGGCCTTCGACAGGGCGGCCTCGGTGACCTCGGTGTCGGAGACCGCCGCGGCGAAGTTGCCGCCCATGCCGACGAAGACCTTGAGCCGGCCGTCGCGGAAGGCCTTGACGCTGTTCACGACGTCGAGCCCGTGCTCACGTGGCGGGCTGAAGCCCAGCGCCTCATCCAGGCGGTCGAGGAAGCCCTCCGGCGGCTGCTCCCAGATCCCCATCGTGCGGTCGCCCTGCACGTTGCTGTGCCCGCGGACCGGGCAGAGGCCCGCGCCCTCGCGGCCGATGTTGCCGCGCAGCAGCAGGAAGTTGACGACCTCCTGGATCGTCGGCACCGACTGGCGGTGCTGGGTCAGGCCCATCGCCCAGCAGACGACGATCCGCTTCGACGGGAGGATCAGCGCCATCGCCTCGTCGATCTCGGCCCGCGTCAGGCCGGTCGCGAAGGTCAGGTCGTCCCAGTCCAGGCCGCGGAGGTGCTCCTGCAGGGCCTCGAAGCCGTCCGTGCTGCCGGCGAGGAACTCGTGGTCGAGCACCGGCTCGCGGGTCGCCGCCCGCGCGGCGTCGTCGGCCTCGAGCAGCAGGCGGGAGAACGCCTGGAAGAGCGCGAGGTCGCCGCCGAGGCGAATCTGGAGGAAGAGGTCCTGCAGGTGCGTCCCCATCCCGACGAGCTCCGTCGGGCGCTGCGGGTTGTCGAAGCGCTGGAGCCCGGCCTCGGGCAGCGGGTTGACGAACAGGATCTTCGCGCCCGCCTCCTTCGCCTTCTCGAGCGTCGTCAGCATCCGCGGGTGGTTCGTCCCGGGGTTCTGGCCGGCGACGATGATCAGGTCGGCCGCGACGAGGTCCTCGATGGAGACGCTGCCCTTGCCGATGCCGA
The DNA here is from genome assembly GCF_040675535.1 of Patulibacter sp. NPDC049589. Classification (NCBI taxonomy): domain Bacteria; kingdom Bacillati; phylum Actinomycetota; class Thermoleophilia; order Solirubrobacterales; family Patulibacteraceae; genus Patulibacter; species Patulibacter sp. NPDC049589. The sequence goes on from NZ_JBFAPC010000210.1 coordinate 5,115, forward strand.
TCGTGTCGCCGAGCGCCTTGCTCGTCGACTCGTGGCACATGTTCGAGCAGTCGGGCAGGTTGTTCGTGCCGTACGCGCGGACGAACAGCTGGTACGCGAACGCCGCCTCGTTGCTCGTGCGGCCCGACGTGTAGAACGTCGCCTCGTCCGGCGAGTCGAGGCCGCGCAGCTCACGGGCGATCACGTTGAACGCCTCGTCCCACGAGATCGGCGCGTAGTGCTCCGCGCCGGGTGCGAGGTACATCGGCTCCGTCAGCCGGCCCTGCTGCTCGAGCCAGTGGCCCGTCCGGCCGCGCAGGTCGTCGAGGGAGTGGCGCGCGAAGAGCTCGCGGGAGGCCCGCATGCGCGTGGCCTCGTTGGCGACGGCCTTCGCGCCGCTCTCGCAGAACTCGACGAGGCCGGCGCCGTCCTCGGGCTCCGGCCACGCGCAGCTCGGGCACTGGAAGCCGTAGGGCTGGTTGATCCGCAGCAGCGACTCGGCGGAGCGGGCGACGCCCATGTGGCGCAGGCCCTGCTTGGCGATCGACCACGTCGCGCCGAGACCGACGGCGTGGTGCTTCGGCGCCTCCACCTGCAGGCCGGAGTCGTCCTCGGCGACGTGGTGATCGCGGTCGGTACGGCCGCGTCGCGGCAGCGGCGGCAGACGCGCGGTCCGGCCGCGGAAGACGGGATGCCCGGTCCAACGCGTGCTCACGAGGGCGACCATACCCGGCCGCCGGTGCACCCTACAAGCAGCAGGAGGAGCACCCATCCGGCGTCGGAGCGTCTGGGGTGCGTGGATCGTGGATGCCAGGGACCGACCGCGGAGCCGAGGTAGGGGTCCTCCCCACCTTGGATCCGTGGGTGGTTCCTGGCGCCGCGAGCCGCGTGCACCAGGCGATCCGACTAGTCGCGCATGGTGGGGAAGAGGACGACCTCGCGGATCGTGCTCCTCCCCGTCATGCAGATGACCAGGCGGTCGATGCCCAGGCCGAGGCCGCCCGTCGGCGGCATGCCCTGCTCGAGCGCCTCGACGAAGGACTCGTCGTACTGCTGCGCCTCGTCGTCGCCCTCGAGCTCCAGCCGGGCCTGCTCCTCGAAGCGGGCGCGCTGCTCGTCCGGGTCGTTGAGCTCGGAGAACGCGTTGGCGATCTCCATGCCGAGCGCGAAGGCCTCGAAGCGCTCGACCAGGCCGGTGTCCTCGCCCGTCTCGGTGCGCTTCTTCTTGGCGAACGGCGAGAGCTCGACGGGGTAGTCGAAGAGCATCGTCGGCTGGACGAGCTTCGGCTCCACGTTCTTGGAGAGCAGGTCGTCGACGAGCTGCGGCCAGGTGCGGCCGTCGGGGTCGACGTCGGTGCGGTCCGAGGCGCGGATCACCGCGGCGAGCTCCTCCGAGGAGCGGTGGGCGAGCACGTCGATGCCCGTCTCCTCCTCGATCGCGCCGGCGAGCGTCTTGCGGGCCCACGGCTCGGTCCACTGGATGTCGCCCTCATACGCCACGGCGCGGGCCACGTGCTGGACGCAGGCCTCGAGGCGGTTCGCGGCGTCCTCGACGTCCGCGTAGGCCTCGTACCACTCGAGCATCGTGAACTCGGGGTTGTGCTTGTGGGAGATGCCCTCGTTGCGGAAGTTCTTGCCGAGCTCGTAGACGCGCTCGAGCCCGCCGACGATCAGCCGCTTGAGGTAGAGCTCCGTCGCGATCCGCAGGTAGAGGTCGCGGCCCAGCGCGTTGTGGTGCGTCGTGAACGGCCGGGCGAGCGCGCCGCCGTAGAGCGGCTGCAGCACCGGGGTCTCGACCTCGAGGAAGCCGTCGGCGTCGAGGAAGCGGCGGATCTCGGAGACGATCCGCGAGCGCATGACGAACGCCTTGCGGGTGTCCTCGTTGCCGATGAGGTCGAGCTCGCGGCGGCGCTGGCGGAGCTCCTGGTCCTGCAGGCCGTGGTGCTTGTCCGGCGGCGGGCGCAGCGACTTCGCCAGGACGGTGATCGTCTCGACGCGGATCGTCAGCTCGCCGCGGCGCGACATGAACGCGACGCCGTCGACGCCGATCAGGTCGCCGAGGTCGACGTCGTCGAGCAGGCGGGACATGACCTCGGGGCCGAGGACGTCGAGCTTGGCCTGCAGCTGGATCCGGCCCGAGCGGTCGTCGAGGTCGAGGAAGGCCATCTTGCCCTGGCCGCGACGGGCGCGGAGGCGGCCGGCGATCCGGTGGCGGACCTCGGTCTCGGCGCCGTCCTCCAGCCCGGCGTGGCGGGCGCGGACGTCGGCGATCGGCTCGACGCCGTCGAAGTCGTGCGGAAACGGGTCGACGCCCGCGGCGCGCAGGCGGTCGAGCTTCGCGCGGCGGACGGCGAGGAGGTCGGTGCCGTCCTCCGCCGCCGTCGCGGCGTCGGGCGTGGGTTCGGTCATGCGGTGGGGTGCTGCGGGGTCGAAGGCCTCGCTCAGCGCGAGATGCCGACGACCTCGAGCGTGCGCGTCTTGCCGTTGGGCAGCGCGATCTTGACCGTGGCGCCCTTCGGCTGGCCGAGCAGCGCCTTGCCGACGGGCGACTCGTTGGAGAGCTTGTTCTCCTCGGGGTTCGCCTCGGCGGAGCCGACGATCGCGTACTCCTTCGTCTTGCCCTTCTCGTCCTTGACCGACACGCGGGTGCCGATCTGGACGGCGTCGGTCGTGAGGGAGGACTCGTCGATGACGGAGGCCGAGCGGAGCTGCTCCTCGATCTCGAGGATGCGCCCCTCGATCATGCCCTGCTCCTGCTTCGCGTCGTCGTACTCGGAGTTCTCCGAGATGTCGCCGAACTCGCGGGCGTCCTTGATGCGCTCGGCGACCTCACGACGCTTGGTGGTCGTGAGGTGCTCCAGCTCCTTCTTGAGCTTGTCGAGACCCTCGTGGGTGAGGATGACGTCCTTGGGCAACGTGGGACCTTTCGCCTTCGTCGCCCCAGGCGGGGCGCCGACGGGAGTGTTTCTGGCGGGCGATCCGGGACCGTCCGCTGGGCGGAGCGGGCCAGTATAGCCACGCGTCCGCAGAACGCCGCCTCCCCGGTGGGATCCGACGCCCGCGGGCGCCCCGGCGGCGGACGATCGGCCGATCCGGGCCCGCGCTCCCGCGGACTCCCCGCGGGCCCGGCCGGTCGCCACCGTCGCCGTCCGACGTGGCGCGCCGGCCACGGCCCGGCGGCCGGCGGGCGCGCCGGCGGGCATGTTTGGGGCCGCGGGGCGGGCGGGTGTGCGCCGGGCGGCCAAAACCACCGGCCAAG
>NZ_JBFAPC010000211.1:0-8235 GCF_040675535.1 Patulibacter sp. NPDC049589
TGCGTACGGCGCTGTTGGGCGAGTTGATCCAGGACATCCATCAGGAGACGATGGAGCAGGCGGATGAGCAGCACTGGCCGCACACCCGCTCGGCCGGATGTTCCGGCCCGCGCACGGGCGCGGCCGCACGTCCCAGCCCGAGCAGCGGCCCGACCGCGCGGCGCAGGGCCAGGGCGGCGGTCGCGACGGGATCCCCCACGCCGGCCGTCGCGGCCGCGGTCCGCGGGTCGGCGAGTGCCGCGGCGAGGGGCGCCAGGAAGCCCGGATCGACCGCGACCGGTCCCGCCAGCAGGACGACGATCTCGCCGCTCGCGCGCTCGAGGCCCGACGCCCAGGCGCGCAGGAGGCCCCCGCGCTCCGGGCGGCGGACCAGCAGGGCGTCTCCCCCGACGCGCTCGAGCAGCGGCCCGAGGCCCACCGACGCGTCGTCGACGATCACCACCTCGTGTGCGGGGTCGTCGGGGACCTCGGACAGCGCGACGAGGCAGCGCAGCGCGGCTTCCGGGTCGCCGGAGAGCGGGACGACGACCGACACGCGGGGGGCGGCGTCGCGGGCGGCATGCGTCGCCGCGTGACGGGCCGGCCCTGCGTGCCCCATCGACCCTCCGACCATCATGCCCCGACCCGCCGGACGGTCAGCAGGTATTGGTAGGCGCCGAGGCGGGCGGCGGTCTCCTCGCGCTCCGCGCCCAGGAGGACCGCGGCGTCGACCAGGGGACGCAGGGCGTCGGGGAGCGGGGCGAGGTCGTTGACGCCGATGTCGACCGCCTGGAGGCCGAGGTCGTCGAGCAGGACGCCGACCTCCTCGAGGGTGAAGAAGTGGACGTGGGTGCGGTCCAGCAGGCCCGCGTCCTCGTAGGTCCAGCGGTCCTGGACCAGCAGTGGATGGACGACGGTCCAGTGCTTGACGTTCGGGATCGAGCAGACGAGGACGCCGTCGGACGCGAGGTGCGGGAGGAGCGCGCGCAGCAGGCGCTCCGGGTCGCGGAGGTGCTCGAGGACGTCGCCGAAGATCATCGCGTCGAACCAGCCCTCCGGGTGCGGCAGGCCGGGGGTCGCGTCGAGGTCGAGCTCGAGCACCTCGTCGAGCCGGCCGCGCGCCTCGGCGGCGGCGTCGGGGAAGCCCTCCAGGCCGACGACGTGCAGGCCCGGGCGCTCGGCCTTCAGCGCCACGCCGAGGCCGCCGGCGCCGCAGCCGACGTCGAGCACCCGCGCCGCGGTGGCGGGGACGCGGACCCGGAGCTCGGGGCGCGCGTGCTCGAAGTACGCGTCCTCGTGGTCGGTGCGGCGGACGCCGCTGCCGACGGCCGGCTCGGTCGTGCTCATCGGCCCGGCTCCGCGACCGCGGCGGCCAGGGACGGCGGGGACCCGCTCGCGCCCCCGCCCGCCAGCGCGTCCGCGTGGGCCGCGAAGACCGCGGCGTCCTCGTCCATCCCCATCTCGGCGGCGACGATCGCCAGGCCGCGCAGGGCGTCGACGTCGGGGCCCTCGCGGTCGATCACGCTCATCCACTCCTCCGCGGCGGACTGCAGGAAGCCGCGGCGCAGGTAGAGCCGGGCGAGGCGCTCCCGGCGCTGGCGCCACGGCAGGCCGGTCCGCTCGTAGACGGCGGCGAGGCGCTCGAACGCGTCGAACCGCTCGAGGCGGGCCAACGCGTTCAGGAGCGTCAGCGCCTGCTCGGCGGCGGCCGGCGGGGGCACGTCGTCACGGCCGGACCAGGCGGCGAACAGCGCGTGGTCGGCGGCGGGCAGCACCGCCGCGGTCCGCTCCAGGACCGCGTCGACGGGGAGCCCCGCGGCGATCGTGCAGAACGCGGCGTGGCGCAGCGCGGCGTCCTCGCGCGCGGCGCCCGGGGCCACCCGCAGCGCCTCGGTGGCGGCCTCCTCCAGGCGGTCCTGGAGCACGAGCGTCTCGACGAGCTGCAGGCGCGCGGCGTCGGATCCGGGGCGCGCGGCGAGGACGGCGCGCAGCTCGCGCTCGGCGTCGTCGACCGCCCCGGCGCGGTGCAGCGCCGAGGCCACGAGGTACCGGCCGCTCGGCGGCAGGCCGGGGACGAGCGCGGTGATCCGCGCGACGACGTCGGCCCCCGGGACCCCGCGGCGCAGCAGCACCGCGGCGAGCGACTCGGCGGTGCGCAGGTGGCCGGGGTGCGTGCGGAGGGACGCCTCGAGCAGCGCCTCGGCCTCCCCCGCGCGGCCCTCGTCGACGAGCAGGTCGGCGAGGGCGCGCGCGGCGAGGTAGCTGCCCGCGCCGACGGTCGCGACGTAGGTGCTGGGGGCGTCGCCCATCCGCAGCGCGCGGCGGTAGCGCTCCTCCGCGACGTCCGGCTCGCCGACGGCGCGGGCGACGTGGCCCTGCATCAGGACGATGTCCGTGAACGCGGGGAAGAGTGCGAGGACCTCGTCCGCGCGCGCCCGGGCGTCGTCGTGGCGGCGGAGGGCGCGGAGGGTGTCGACGAGGTGGGAGGCGAGCATCGGCGTGAAGCCGTAGTTGCCGCGGTCGGGGTCGTCGCGGAGGTCGTCCCAGGCGCGCTGCAGGTGCGGGACGGCGCCGCGGGCGTCGTCGTCGGCGACGTGCTCCATCCCGAGGTTGAAGCGCAGGAACGGCGTGTCCTCGCCGTCGGCGAACTGGCGCTGCAGCAGCTCGCGGTTGCGGTGGACCTTGTCCTTCTGCTCGCGGACCTCGCCGAGGTAGCCGAAGTGCTCGATGCGGACGGTCGTGACCTCCAGCCGCTCGGGCAGGTACGCCGGGACGTGCTGGATCTGCTCGTGCAGGCGGCCGGAGAACCGGCGCTCCGGGCGGTGGCGGAAGACCCGCATCGCGTCGTGGGTCGTCGCCGTCCCGTCCTCCAGGTCGCCCGTGTGGTTCGTCTCGACGAGGAACAGCGCCTCGCGCCACGTCCGGCCGCAGAGCTCGCGCAGCCGCGGCCCGTCGCCGTCGACGAGCACCTCGTCGGCGTCGAGGAACAGCACCCAGTCCGTCGTGGCGGCGTCGAACGAGACGTTGCGCGCGGCCGAGAAGTCGTCCTGCCAGACGTGGTGCAGGACGCGCGCCCCGTGCTCGCGGGCGATCTCCACGGTGCGGTCGGTCGAGCCGGTGTCGACGACGACGATCTCGTCGACCCAGTCCTTCACCGCCTCCAGGCAGCGCCCGAGCATCGCCTCCTCGTCCTTGACGATCATGCAGAGCGCCATCGTCAGGCCCTCCGCGGGGCGGGCCCGGCGGACGATCGCGCCGACCCGCGGCTCGAGCTCGGCGAGCCCGAGCCGGACCTCGATCGGCAGCCCGTCCTGGTGGACGAGCCCGGCGTCGCGGCGGCGGCGGACCTCGGCGAGGTTGCGCGCCACGTGCGGCAGCGCGGGATCCAGCCGGGCGGCGGCGTCGAACAGCTCCTCGGCCGCGTCGAGCCGCCCGAGCTCGTAGAACGCGACGCCGGCCTGATTGAGCAGCACCGGCTCGCGCGGCTCCTCCTCGAGCACCCGCAGCAGCCGACCGGCGACGACGAGCAGGCGCGTGGCGATCTGGCGGGGCGTGCCGTCGGCCAGGGCGAGCGCGCGCTCGCCGAGCGTCCGCCGGGCCTCGTAGCGGCGGTGGACGTCGGGCTCGTCGTCCGTCGAGCGGAAGAGCGCGACCCAGCCCGACAGGTCGTGGGCGCGCAGCAGCTCGTCGCCCCGGGGGGCCAGCCGCGCGGCGAGGGGCAGGTCGGCCGCGGCCGGTTGCGGGGTCAGTCGGAGCGCCATGACCCCTTCGTCGGCCGGGTCCGCCGCAACTTGAACCGGGTGCTCACGGGGAACGACGACGGCCCCGGAGCTCTCGCCCCGGGGCCGTCGTACCGCATCACCCTGGTCCGCTCGGGCCGCCGGAGCGGCCCGCCCTCCGGACCTCTCGGCCCCGGTCACCCGGGAACCACCGGGCCCGAGCTCTAGCGCAGGAGCGACAGGACGCCCTGCGACGCCTGGTTGGCCTGCGACAGGATCGCCGTGCCCGCCTGCGACAGCACCTGGTTCTTGGTCAGCGAGACCATCTCCTGGGCCATGTCCACGTCGCGGATGCGGCTCTCCGACGCGGTCAGGTTCTCCTGCGTCACCGACAGGCTGTTGAGCGTGTGCTCCAGGCGGTTCTGCACGGCACCGAAGTCCGCGCGGGTCTGGGACACCGCCTTGATCGCCGCGTCGATGGACGACAGGGTGATGCCCGAGAGCGTGGTCGCACCGGCGACCGAGCCGAGCGTGGAGCCGAGGCTGACGAGGCTGACCGTGGTCGTCTCGTCGTCGTTGGCGCCCACCTGGAACGTGACGGTGCCGGCCGCGTTGAGGAGCTTCGTGCCGTTGAAGTCCGCCCGCGTGCCGATGGCGCCGAGCTCGGTGGTGAGCTGCGAGACCTCGGCGTCGATGGCCGCCTTGTCGTCCGTGCCGACGGTGCCGTTCTGGTACTGCACCGCCAGCGAGCGCACGCGCTGCAGGATCGAGTGGACCTCGGTCAGCGAGCCCTCCGCCGTCTGGACCAGCGAGATGCCGTCCTGGGCGTTGCGCTTGGCCTGATCGAGACCGCCGATCTGGCCCCGCATCTTCTCCGAGATCGCCAGGCCCGCCGCGTCGTCCGAGGCACGGTTGATGCGCAGGCCCGAGGACAGGCGCTCCATGGACTTGGCGATCTTGTCGCTCGTGGCGTTGAGGTTGCGGTGGGCGTTGAAGGCTTCGACGTTGGTGTTGATGCGAAGGGACATGCGCTGATCTCCTTGATCGGCTGTGGTTGATGTACCCGGAGCGACGTCCGTGTCGCTCCTTGCGCACCGTTGATCGGCGGGCCCGCCGGGGACTTGAGGGGCCGTCGCCCGGAGCGTCCGGGCGAGCGGTCGCGGCCCGGGCGCCGGGCCTCGGCCGCCCACGCGGCCACCCGCCGGACCGGGGACCGCCGCCCCGCGGCGTGCGCCTCCCGATGCCGTCAGCGCCTCAGGGTCACCATCCTGCTGACGGTCGCGCTCTTCCCGGCCTTCGGGGCGAACCTCACCCGCAGCGCGACCCGGCGGCCGGCCAGCGCGGCCTTGCGGCCCGCGGCCGTGAGCCGCAGCGTCAGGCGGACGCTCCCGGCCCGCTTCGCGACGCCCGTCGCGCGGACCACCGTCCGGCCGGAGCGCGCGATCGTCGCGGTCACGGTCCCCGCGGCGGGGACGACGGCCGTGATCGCCTGGCCCTTGCGCAGCCGTGCGGCCCGGAGGGGCGGCAGCGGCTTCAGGGAGACGGACGCCGTCGTCGTCCCACCACCGGTCGGCGCCTTCCCGCCCGTGCTCGTGGTGGGGGTCTTGCCGCCGGTGGTCGTGGTCCCGCCGGTGGTCGTCGTGCCGCCGCCCGTGGTCGTCTGCGACCCGCCGCCCGTCGGCCCGCCGGGACCCCCCGGGCCACCGGGGTCCCCGGGGTCTCCCGGGTCGCCTGGGTTGCCGGGGTTCCCCGGGTCGCCCGGATCGCCCGGGTTCCCGGGATCGCCGGGGTTCCCCGGGTCGCCGCCGCCCGGGGCGGGCAGCGTGTACTCGGTGAACGACGGCATGCCTCCGGTCGGGCTGAGCACCACGTGCTCCGTGAGCCGGCACGCGGCCTCCGGCGTCGTGGTCGACGCGACCGTCGCGACGTGCACGCCGCCCGCGTCGGACCAGGCGACCCGGCGACCGTCCGCGGAGAGCGCCATCCGCGGCAGTCCCGAGAACCGGTCGTCGCCGCTCGGGGTGATCTGGCAGCCCGAGACCGGCGCGGCGGCGGGCGGCGTCCGGCCGTCGAGCGCGTCGAGCTCCAGGACCCCGCTGCCGAAGCGGACCAGCACGCGGGAGCCGTCGCGGGACAGGTCGCCGCCGGTGATCGCGTTCGCGCCGGCGACGAGCCAGCCCGCGAAGGTGCCCGGTGTCGTCTCGACGAAGAGCTGCTGGCCGTTGGTCGTCAGCACCTTCGTCCCGAACCACGAACCCTCGGTGTAGCCCGGGATGTTGACCGTCGGCGCCGTCGGGCTGCCGGGAGCGCGAGGGTCGACGATCGCGAGCTGCGGCTTCAGCGCGGTCCAGATGTCCTGGTTGTAGAGGTAGCCGTAGGCGAGCGACGAGCCCGACGGGTTGACGCGCGCCCAGGTCGGACCGGCGTTGACGGCGCTGCCGATCCTCCACGGCATGACGTTGCGGTCGGGCGTTCCGCCCGCGACGGGGAAGCGCACGATCATGCGCGACGTGCCGCTGCCCTGGATCGCGACGACGTTGCCCGCGTCGTCGGCGGACGGCAGCGTGTAGTACGCCGCGTCGGTCCCGTCGGCGGTGACGCGGCGGTGCCGAGCCCCGTCGACGCTCGCGACGTGGACGTCGTTGCCGTCCCGGTAGACGACGGCGGTCGCCCCGGCGGGCGGGGCCGGTCCCGCGAGGACGGCGGCACCGATGGCGACGGCGGCGGACGCGAGCGCGAGGGCGCGACGGACGGCGAGGAGGATCATCGGGCCACCGTGTCGGGCCACCGACGATCCCGCATCGGGGTCCTCCCCAATACGCGCTCCCGGGTCGCCGTGACCCCGCGTCGATGCCGGAGGGCGACTCCGGGGAGGAGCCCTCAGCGCCCTCCGCGCCGCAGCCGCAGGGCGGCGGCCGCCAGGAGCTGGCCACCGTCGAGCGGACGGAACGGCAGCAGGTTGATCACCAGGACGACCGCGTTGAGGATGAACGTCGTGCCGAGGACCTGCTGCGCCACGACGCCCGCCGTCGACCCTGCGTCGGGGGACGCCGCGATCGGCCACCCGAGGACGGCCAGCGCCCCGAACGACACCCCGGCGATCAGCGCCGTGACCGCCGGACCGGCCGCGGCGATCGCCGCGAGCCTCCCGGCCGTCAGGTGCTCGTCGTCGGGGAACGTCACGAAGCCACCGGTCGCACCGAGCTCGATCGTGTCGGCCTGCAGGCCGGCGCGACGGACCGCCCAGGCGTGCCCGAGCTCGTGCGCGAGGATCGAGAGCACGTAGAGCAACGCCACGGCTCCGGCTGCGACCAGCGCCCAGACCACGGACGGGTGCTCGAAGGCGGAATCGATGTCGCGCATGCGCGCGTCCCACCGCTCGAGCACGCGCTGGGCGGCGGCGAGGTCGCCAGGGTCGGGTGCGGGCCCGTCGTCGACCAGCCACGACGCGTCGCGGACCTGCCGGAAGGCGACGATGCCGGCGAGGACCGGCAGCACGCCGACGTTGGCGGAGACGACGAGACGCGCGCCGAGGAGACGGGGACCGGGACCACCCACGGCGGGAAGTGTCCCACCGCCGGCCACGGCCGGGCCGACGCACTACGGGCCAATCTCAATTGGATCGTGGAGTCGTGGTGGTCGATGGCCAAGCAGGTCGTTCTCCGGTCCCGAGAACCAGGCTGGGTGCCTGATCGAGGGGCCGGAGGGCGAGATCCGCCGGTCAGCGGCCGCCACGGACCGCGAGGCACTTGAGATCGGCCCTACGAGGCGCCGCCGATGGCGCCCGGGCCGTCCTCCGCCGGGTCCTCCAGGGCCCGGCGGTGCGCCTCGACCTCGGCGCGCACCAGCGCCCGGCCGACGCCGACCGCCGCCGCCCACGCCACGAGCCAGCCGACCGCGCCCGCGGCGAGGGCGCGGACGAGCACGTCGAAGGTCTGGGCGCCCGCGGACGCGGAGGCCAGGGCGACGAGCCCGAACGCGCCGAGCGCACCCCAGGCCTTCGCGGCGTGGACCTTCGCCGCCACGCGCGGGTGGTGCGCGACCGAGACCTGCCGCTCGCCCGCCACGGCGGGTCGACCGAGGCGCCCGCGGTCCGACGCCGCGGACGGCGGCACGAGCGGCAGCAGGCGGGTGTCGCCGTCGCGGCTCACGGCTGCACCATCCGCGCGAGGCGGGCGGGATCGGCGAGCGCGGCGGCGTGGCCGTCGGTGACGTAGGCGATCGGCAGGTCGCGCAGGATCGACGCACCGAGCAGGCCGCCAGGGCGCTCGGCCCGGTCGCGGTGGGTCATCAGGAGCGCGTCGGGACGGAGCGCCGCGAGACCGTCCAGGACGCCGAGCGCGGCCGTCGTCGCGTGCGTGCCGGGCAGCGCGAGGTGGACCTCGTCGGCGCCGAGCGCCCGCAGCTCCGCGGCGAGGCCGTCGACGGCCCGCGCGTCCGGTCGAGGTGTTCGAGGCGAAGGTCGTCGGCAGCGGACGGATCTACGAGACGGAGCTCTACGTCTTCACCGGGCGCGACGGGCGGATGCACTACGACT
>NZ_JBFAPC010000212.1:0-8100 GCF_040675535.1 Patulibacter sp. NPDC049589
GGCCGAGCCCTTGGCCACAGGACCCCACTCCAGCCCGAGCCGGCCGCAGCGGCGCCCCGCTGGGCGGGGCGTCGGGAGGACGTCCCTCGGCCGATCGACCCTCGCGCGCCCGCCCGACGGCCGCCTGCCCGTCCGCACCGTCGACGTCGTCCGTCCGCGTAGCCTCCGGCCGAGCCCTACTGACCCGCTGCTCGCCGACCGGCGCCGGGTCGCCCGCCTCCGCGGAGACGAGCACCTCGACCGCCCCGGACCCGTCGGCGCCGTGCAGCGCCGCGTTGTTGACGAGGTTGGAGACCGCGCGGGCGAGGCGGTCCGGCCGACCCGCGACGACGACCGGCTGGAGCGTCGTCGCGAAGGTGACGCCGCGGTGGTCGCGGCGGGCGCGTCCGACGCACTCCTCGACCAGCGCGTCGAGGGCGACCGGCTCGTCGGCACCGCGGTCGGGGGCGTCGCCGCGGGCGAGCTCGATCAGGTCGGCCACGAGCAGCCCGAGGTCCTCCGCCTGGTCGCGGACGTCCGACAGGATGCCGCGACGCTCCTCGGGGCTCAGCGACGCGTCGTCCTCGAGCAGCACCTCGGCGTTGGTCCGCAGGCTCGTCACCGGCGTGCGCAGCTCGTGCGACGCGTCGGCGACGAGGTTGCGCTGCTCGACCATCGAGCGGTCGAGCTCCTCGCGCGAGCCCTGCAGTCGCGTGAGCATCCCGTTGAAGCGGCGCGTGAGCTCCCCGACCTCGTCCTGCGAGCGCACCGGCAGGCGCCCGCCGAGGTCGGCGGTGGCCTCGACGTGCGCGGCGGCGGCCGCCAGATCGGTCACGGGCCGCAGGACGCGGCGCGCGGTCGCGCGGGCGAGCAGCGCGGCCGTCGCGACGATCACGACGCCGAGCGCCAGCAACACGATCCAGAGGGTGCGCAGGGCGCTGTCGACGCCGGTCATCGAGCGCGCGAACTGGACGGCGGCGACGTCGACGCCCAGGCGGCTGCGGTAGAGGAGCCGGTTCTCGACGCTGACCGGGACGGTGACCATGCGCAGGTGCGCCCCGCCGACCTCGACGTCGCGGGGGCTCGTGGAACCGCCCCCGGCGACGACGACGCGGTCGGCGCCCTGGACGGGCAGCTGGACGTCGTCCTCGGTGCGGCGGATGATCTGGCCGTCGCCCGTGAGGAACTGCTGATACTCGGACGGGCCGCCCTGGCCGGGCGGCGGGCCCGGCACGCGCAGCACGCCCTCCAGCCCGCTGCCCGTCGGCGAGGCGACGCCGCCGGGCACCCGGAACCGTGGGACGCGGGTGGCGAAGCGTGCCTGCGCGCGCAGCGAGTCGTCGACGTTCCCGCGCAGGACGGACCGGGTCGTCAGCCACGCGGCCGCGCCGGCGGCGACGACGACGAGGAGGGCGACGACCGCGACCGTCAGCGACAGCCGGCGGCGCAGCGGCACCCGCTAGGCCTCCCGGAGGGCGTACCCGACGCCGCGCACCGTGTGCAGCAGCCGCGGCTCGCCGCCCTCCTCGGTCTTGCGCCGCAGGTACCCGATGTAGACGCCCAGCGCGTTGGAGGTCGCGCCGAGGTCGTAGCCCCACACGTGCTCGAACAGCTGCGTGCGGCTGAGCACGACGCGCGGGTGGTGCAGGAACAGCTCGAGCAGCGAGAACTCGGTGCGGGTCAGCTCGATCGCCCGGTCCCCGCGCCAGACCTCGCGCGTGATCGGGTCGAGCCGCAGGTCGGCGAACGCGACGGCCTCGCGGCCCTCGTCGTCGTCCGGGGCCTCCGCGCGGCGCAGGAGCGCCCGGACCCGCGCGCGCAGCTCGCGCAGCGCGAACGGCTTGGAGAGGTAGTCGTCGGCCCCGGCGTCGAGGCCGTCGACGCGGTCGTCGATGCCGTCCCGCGCGGTCAGCATCAGGACCGGCGTGCGGTCGCCGGCGGCGCGCAGCCGGCGGCAGACCTCGAGGCCGTCGACGCGCGGCATCATCACGTCGAGGACGACGAGGTCCGGCGTGCTGCCGGCGAGCCGGTCGAGCGCGAACTGCCCGTCGACGGCGACGGCGACGTCGTGTCCGTCGAGCCGCAGGGCCCGCTCCAGCGCGGTGACGAGTGCGGGTTCGTCATCGACGACGAGGACCTGGGCCATGGCGGGGAGCGTACGCGGATCGCCTGGGAGCTTCCTGTGAAGCTTCGAAGAGCGGCTGAAGAGCGGACGGCGGTGAACGACCGCGCCGCGCGGGCCGCACCGTCACGCGCGGCACCCGACCGACCCGCGGTGCGTCGTCGAAGCCGAGCGTGGACGGCCGCCGCCGCACGGGGGAGGATGCACCGTATGCACCGCCTCGCCGACCCCGTCCTCCGCGTCCCCGCCGACCCACGGCGCCCGCTCGCCCGTCGCGCGGTGCCGGCCCTCCTGGCCGTCGCGCTGCTCGCGACCCCGGCGGTCGCGGACGCCAAGACGCTGCGGGCCGACAACGTCTATGCCTACGGCCAGGGCCAGGTCAGCTGCATCGCCGTGCGGTACGGCAAGGGCATCGAGTGCTCGTCGGCGGCGGTGCCGGCGAAGGAGGTCGACGGGTACCTCGCGCTCCGGGTCACCGGCAAGGTGCGACGCGGCGAGCGCGGCGACTTCCCCGGCTACAGCACCAAGCGCCGCAAGCTCGCGGTCGGCGACGTCTGGCGCCCCGGGCACAGCGCGAAGGGGATCGTCTGCACGCTGGAGAGCCAGGGCCTGCGCTGTCGCAACCGCAGCGGCCACGGGTTCGTCGTCGAGCCGCAGGCCTACCGGCGGTTCTGAGCGCTCACGCGGCCACGGCGCCCTCCGGCAGCCCGTACCGCGCGACGATCCGGTCGTAGTTCAGACCCAGGATCTCGAGCACGTCCTCGACGTCGCCGGGCCGGTCGATCCGCCGGGCGCCGAGGGTCGGCTTGTCGGTCACCGGGTGGGCGACGACATGGCCCTCGTCGCGCAGCCGCCGGCCGAGGTCCATGCCGAGGGCGAAGTGCGCGACGCGGTCGCCGTGCAGGTGGCCGACCTCGCGCCGGCCGAGCATCAGCGACATCTCGCCGCGCTCGCCGGGGCCGGTCAGGGTGACGCCGGGCCAGGCGGTGGCCGCGGAGAAGATCCGGGCGCTGGGGGTGACGGTGGTGGTCATCGGGGTGCCTCTCGGTCGTGGACGGTGTCCATGCTGAGGGTTGAAGCGCGCTCGAAGTCAAGGGCCGGATCGGTGATCGGGGCGGCGGAACAGCGCACCGATGCCCGGTTTCGCGACAATCCCCCTGTGAGCACGACCCGTCCCGTCACGAGCGACGAGATCCGCGAGACCTTCCTGGCCTTCTTCGAGGCCCAGGGAAGCCGCCGCCTGCCCTCCGCATCGCTCGTCCCGGCACAGCACGACCCGTCGGTGATGCTGACCACGGCCGGCATGCACCCGCTGAAGCCGTACTTCCTCGGGGCCGACACGCCGCCGTCGAAGCGGCTGACGAGCTGCCAGAAGTGCTTCCGCACCCCGGACATCGACAACGTCGGCGTCACGGCGCGCCACCTGACGTGCTTCGAGATGCTCGGCAACTTCTCGATCGGCGACTACTTCAAGCGCGAGGCGATCGCCTACGCGTGGGAGCTCACGACGAAGGGCTTCGGGTTCGACCCCGAGAAGGTCTTCGTCACGGTCTTCGGCGGCGACGAGGCGCTCGGCCTCGGCGTCGACCAGGAGTCGATCGACTTCTGGCTGCAGGTCGGCGTCCCGCGCGAGCGGATCGTCGAGCTCGGCCGCGAGGACAACTTCTGGCAGGCCGGCCCGAACGGCCCCTGCGGCCCGTGCACCGAGCTCTACCTCGACCGCGGCCCGGACTACGGCCCGTCGACGAAGCCGGGCGAGGACGAGTCCGACCGCTTCATGGAGTTCTGGAACCTCGTGCTCATGCAGTACGAGCAGACGACGCACGACGACGGCACCTCGACGCTGAAGCCGCTGCCGGCGAACTCCATCGACACGGGCATGGGCCTGAACCGGATGGCGATGCTCCTGCAGGGGAAGGAGACGATCTTCGAGACCGACCAGTTCGTGCCGCTGATCGCGCTGGGCGAGGAGCTCTCGGGCAAGACGTACGAGTCCGGCGACGAGGCCGTGGACCGCGCGCTACGCATCCTCGCCGACCACACCCGCGGGATGACCTTCCTGATCTCCGACGGCGTCGTGCCGTCCAACGAGGACCGCGGCTACGTCCTGCGCCGCCTGATGCGCCGCGCGGTCGTCCAGGGCCGCCGCATCGGCATCGAGGGCGAGTTCCTCGGCAAGTACCTCGACGCGGTGGTCGAGGTCATGGGCGCCGCCTACCCCGAGCTCGTCGAGCGCCGCGAGGAGATCCGCACCTGGGTCACCGCCGAGGAGCAGGGCTTCGGCCGCACCCTGACGTCGGGCACCGCGCTGCTGGAGGAGCTGCTCGCGAAGGGCGCCGTCTCGGGCGAGGACGCGTTCAAGCTCCACGACACCTTCGGCTTCCCGGTCGAGATGACCGTCGAGCTCGCCGCCGAGCGCGACGTCTCCTGGGACGGCCAGGACGAGTTCGACCGCCTGATGGCCGAGCAGCGCGAGCGCTCGAAGGCCGGCTCGCGCCGCGGCGACCACGGCGGTGCATCCGCCGGCTCGATCGCGACGCTCGTGGCCCCGGAGCCCACGGAGTTCACCGGCTACGGGACGCTCGAGCAGCACACGACCGTCGCGGGCATCCTCGAGCGGGACGGCAAGACCTACCTGAAGCTCGCCGAGTCGCCGTTCTACCCCGAGGGCGGCGGCCAGGTCTCCGACGGCGGCACGATCGTGCTGGAGGACGGCACCGAGGCCGCGACGGTCGTCGGGCTCGTCCGCGCCGGCGACGACCAGGCGATCCTCGTCACGCCGGCCGACGGCGTCGGCGACGGCCGCCTGACCGCCGACGTGGCGTTCGCCTCCGGCCAGGCCGTGATCGCCCGCGTCGACCGCAGAGCCCGGCACGCCACCGAGTGCAACCACACCGCGACGCACCTGCTGCACGCCGCGCTCCGCGAGCGCCTGGGCGACCACGTCCACCAGGCCGGCTCGGCGGTGCGACCGGACAAGCTGCGCTTCGACTTCAGCCACCCCGGCAAGCTCACGCCGGAGGACGTCCGGTGGGTCGAGGACCGCGTCAACGAGCGCGTCCTCGCGGCCGACCGCGTCCGCGCGATCACGACGACGCTCGACGAGGCCCGTGCGATGGGCGCGCAGGCCCTGTTCGGCGAGAAGTACGGCGACGTCGTGCGGATGGTCGAGGTCGGCGACGGCGAGTTCAGCCGCGAGCTCTGCGGCGGCACGCACGTGCGCAACACCGCGGAGATCGGCGTCTTCAAGATCACGACGGAGACCTCGAGCTCCGCGAACGTCCGGCGCATCGAGGCCATCACCGGCCCCGTCGCCGTCGACTTCCTGCGCGAGCGCGACGCCGTGCTGGACGAGATCAGCGAGGCCGCGAAGGTCCCGGCCAACCAGGTCGTCGAGCGGATCGCCAAGCTCCGCGACGATGCCAAGCAGGGCGCGACCAAGGCCCTGCCCGCGGTCGACGAGGGCGCGCTGGCCGCCGAGGCGATCGAGCTGGGCACCGGCGTCGGCGGCGGCGCCGCCGTCCCGGTCGTCGTCGCGCGCGTCGAGGGCGTCTCCCCGAAGGACCTCCCGGCGATCGCCGACCGGGTGAAGGGCAAGCTCGGCGCCCCCGGCGTCGTCGTGCTCGCCGCGCCGTCGGAGGACAAGGTCGCGCTGATCGTCGCGGTCGGCCCCGAGGTCGTCGAGCGCGGCGTGAAGGCCGGCGACGTCGTCAAGGCCGCCGCGGCGGTCGTGGGCGGCGGGGGCGGCGGCAAGCCGACGATGGCGCAGGCCGGCGGCAAGGACCCGGCGAAGACCGACGACGCCCTGCGCGCCGCGCACGACGCCATCGCCGCCGTCCTCGGGGCCTGACGCGCGCCGCCGGAACGTGCTCCGGATGACACTGGTGGTCCTCCGGCACCTCCGCCCGACCGGGGCGGGGAGACCGGACGAGGAGCCCGGAGGGTCGGTGACGGCGGCCGTCCTCCGGCACGACCGACCGATCACGGTGGGTGAACGCGATGCGTCCGTGACGCTACGGGCGCTGGCCGGCCGGAGGTCTGCATCATGCGCGTGATGGCGCTCGACCACGGGTCCGCGCGCACCGGCGTCGCGCTCAGCGACCCGTCGGGCACGATCGCCACGCCGCTGCCGGCGGTGCTGCGCGTCGGGGCCCGCAAGGGCCGGCGCGAGCTTCTGCGCCTGATCGCCGAGAAGGAGGTCGAGCGCATCGTCGTCGGCCTCCCGGTGGGGCTGCAGGGCCACGACACCGACCAGACCCGCGAGGCTCGCGCCTTCGCCGCCGCGCTCCAGGAGCACGTCGGCCCGGACATCCGCGTCGAGCTCTACGACGAGCGCTTCACGACCCGCATGGCCCAGGCGGTCGGCGGCGACGCGGACGAGGACTCCCGCGCCGCCGCCGTGCTCCTCGAGGAGTGGCTGCGGCGGCTCTGACCGGGTCCGTGGGCGGATCGGTCTCGTCGTCCGACGGGGTCGGGCCTCGCGGTGCCGAGTGGTCGACATCGCCTCGCCGGGAGCGAGGGAACGACGACCGGCTCCTGCGGCCCGGTGCGCGCGGGTGGGGGTGGTCGACATCGCCTCGCCCGGAGCGAGGGAACGACGACCAGGTCCCGCGGCCCGGTGCGCGCGGGTGGGGGTGGTCGACATCGCCTCGCCCGGAGCGAGGGAACGACGACCAGCTCACCGCCGCGGGCGAGCCGAACCGGTGTGCGCCGGCGCGGCCCCTCGGGGCATCGGATGGGACCCGGGACCGCGTCGGTCGGCGCCACGCCGGGTACCGTCGTGGCGTGCGCACCGTCCACGACACGTGGAGCGGCGACCGGATCGTCGCCGCCCTCTACGACACCGCCGTCCAGCACCGAGCGACCGCGTGGCTCGGCGCCCGCGCGCTGTGGGGGTTCCCGTTCTCGGTGATCGAGGACGAGCTGCGCGGCGTCGCCGCGCTCCCGGCGGGGACGCGGATCCTCGACCTGCCGACGGGCGGTGGGCTCGCGTTCAACGCCCTGGAGCCAGGCCACGCCCTCGACTACGTCGCGGCGGACCTCTCACCGGAGATGCTCGACCGCGCCCGTGAGCGCGCCGACCGGCGGGGCCTCACCGGTGTCCGCTTCACGCCGGCCGACGCCGCCGACCCGCAGTTCCTGGACGGCGCGTTCGACGTCGTCCTGAGCCTCACCGGCCTGCACTGCTTCGCCGCGCCGGCCGCGGCGCTCGCGGAGTTCCGCCGCGTGCTGCGACCCGGCGGCGAGCTGCGCCTGACGACCGTCGTACGCGGCGCCGGGCGACGCCACGACGACGCCGTCCGGCTCCTGCGTGGTCTGGGCGTCTTCGGCCTGGTGGGCACGCCGGACGACCTGGCCGCGTGGCTGGACGCCGCCGGCTTCGCGACCGTGACGCAGACCCAGTCGGGCGCGCTGGCGATCGTCCGGGCGACGGCCTGAGCGGCGGCCCCGGGGCCTCGTGCGCGGCCTTGGACGGCATCCGCAGTCGATGGCGTACGCAGTTCCCAGCGGCCCTTCCGCCGAACGGTCGCGCATGCGTCGGGCCGCTCGACTAGCGTTCCCGCGATGCCGACGACGGACGGGACGGAGCGTTGAGTCCGCGGGGGCGGCGCGGTGGCGGCGCACGGTCGGAGGACGACCGCCAGCGCGCGCGCCTCGAGCGCGAGCAGCGACGCGCCCAGCGCGAGGGCCGGCCGGTCCCGAAGTCGATCGACGAGCTGCCCGTGGGCGAGCCCTCGCTCGACGTCTCCGGGCTCGTCCCGGACGCGCCCGGAGCGCCGTTCACATCCGACGCACCATCCGCCACGCCGCCCGACGGTCCTGCCGGCCGGCGGGAGCGCCTGGCCGCCCTCCGCGGCGCCACCGCCGATCGCCCCGCGGTCGACGCCCGCGCGGCCGACGCCGGTGCCGTCGACGGGGACCCGACGCGGACCCCGCCCGCCGACACCCGCCGGGTCGAGCGGCCCGCCGACCACCCCGCCGCCTCGTCGCGGCCCCCC
>NZ_JBFAPC010000213.1:0-8037 GCF_040675535.1 Patulibacter sp. NPDC049589
GCCCCAGCTGGCCGGCGGCGACATCAGCGTCGAACAGGTCCGCGGCTGGGGTGTCCTGGTGCGCGCCGACCTGCCCTACGCGATGCCGACCCCGTTCACCGCCCGCGAAGCCGAAGTCCTCGAACTGCTGCGCCAGGGCCTGACCTACCGGGAGATGGCCAGCCGGCTCGGCCTGTCCGCGAAGACCGTGGAGAAACACGTCGCCGCGATCATGCGCAAGACCGGCACCTCCAACCGCACCGCGGCGGTCGTCACCGCCCTGGACAACGACTGGGTGGGGAATCTCCCCCATACCGGGGAGCACCCGAGCGGGTCTTGACTGGCGGCATGCCCGTCGTCGCCATGAAGGACATCCTCGACCGCGCGCTCGCCGAGCGGTACGGGGTGGCCGCCATCAACATCGTCAACGACCTGACCATCGAGGCGGTCCTCGCCGCCGCGGTCGAGGAACAGGCGCCGGTCATCCTGCAGACCTCGGTGAAGACGGTCCGCATGTACGGCCGCTCCCGGCTCTACGACATCTTCCACACCTACGCCCACGACATCCCGATACCGGTCACCCTGCACCTGGACCACTGCCCCGACCGGTCGGTCATCTCCGACTGCCTGGCCGGCGGCTGGAACTCCGTGCTGTTCGACGCCCACGAGCTCGACGTCGCCGAGAACCTCAAGCAGACCACCGAGGTCGTCGCCGAAGCCCGCCGCACCGGCGCCCACGTCGAAGGCGAGATCGAAGGCATCCAGGGCGTCGAGGATGACATCGGCTCCGACGACGCCCCCACCGTGCAGAGCCTCGAGGTCGCCGTCGACTTCATCCAGCGCACCGGCGTCGACTGCTTCGCCCCGGCCATCGGCAACGCTCACGGCCAGTACAAACAGGCACCCGTCCTGAACGCCCAGCGGGTCAGCGACCTGGTCGCCGCCACCGGCATCCCGATGGCCCTGCACGGCGGAACCGGCCTGTCCGACGCCCAGTTCACCGACCTGATAGCCCGCGGCTGCGCCAAGGTCAACATTTCCACCGCGCTCAAGGAGACCTACCTCAAATCCAGCCTCGAGTTCCTGCGCGAGGCCGCCGAGCGCGACAAATGGGACCCGCCGTCGCTGTTCCGGCGCCAGCGCGAGGCGGTCGTCGAGATGGCCCGCCACCACATCCGGCTGTTCGGCGGGACGGGACACGCATGGTGAGCGCCCTCATCTTCGACTGCGACGGCGTGCTCGCCGACACCGAACGGCACGGCCACCTGCCCGCGTTCAACGCCACCTTCGACCAGTTCGGGCTGCCCGCGCACTGGAGCGAGGACGACTACGCCGAGAAACTGAAGATCGGCGGCGGCAAGGAACGCATGGCCTCGCTGTTCACCGACCCGGCCTTCGCCGCGGCCGCGGGCGACGCCGACCGTACCGAACTGTTGCGCAGCTGGCACCAGGCAAAGACCGCGACCTTCACCAAGCTGGTCGCCGAGGGCCGGATCCCGGCCCGTCCGGGCATCGCCCGGATCATCCATGCCGCACTCCAGGCAGGCTGGACGGTCGCGGTCGCCTCGACGTCAGCAGAGGATTCGGTACGCGCAGTGCTCGCCAACGCCGTCGGCGCGGCAACCGCCGGCCGGATCCCGGTGTTCGCCGGCGACGTCGTCCCCGCCAAGAAACCCGACCCGGCGATCTACCAGCTCACCGTCGACCGCCTCGGACTCGACCCCGCCGACACCCTGGTCGTCGAGGACTCCCGCAACGGACTGCTCGCCGCCACCCGCGCCGGACTCGGCTGCCTCGTCACCGTCAACGGCTACACCCGCGACGAGGACTTCACCGAAGCGCTGCTGGTCGTCTCCGATCTCGGCGACCCCGGCCGCCCCGACATCGAAGTGCTGGCCAACCGGAGCAAGGCGCGCCCGGGGCCCTACCTGACGCTGGACGATCTGCGCGCCTGCCTGGAGGCACAGTCATGAGCGGGAACGCGCTACGTCACGCACGGCAACGGCCCGCAGGTCGGGCTGCTGGCGCTGAAGGAGGATGCCTACGCCGACGGCGATCCGTACCCGCTCGACGTGCTCGACGCCGAGACCGAGGGGCAGATCGGCTACGTCGTCGAATCCGCGCTCGACGACGCGATCGACCACCAGGACACGGTCACGGTCATCACCCGCGTCGTGGTCGACGCCGAGGATCCAGCGTTCCGCGACCCCACCAAGTTCGTCGGGCCGGTGTACGGCGCGGAGCGGGCGGCCGAACTCGCCGCCGAGCGCGGCTGGGACGTCCGGGCGGACGGCGACCGCTGGCGCCGCGTCGTCCCGTCCCCGCTGCCCCGCCGCGTCGTGCAGCTGGCCGCGATCCGCGCCCTTGCGGCGGGCGGGTTCCTCGTGGTCTGCGCCGGCGGGGGCGGGGTCCCCGTCGTCGCCGACGGCGGGCGGCTCGTCGGGGTGGAGGCCGTGATCGACAAGGACCGGACGTCCGCCCTGCTGGCCGAGGGCCTCGGCGCGGAGGTGCTCGTCCTCGCCACCGACGTCGACGCGCTCTACACCGGCTGGGGTGGTCCGGCGCCGCGGCCGGTCGCGGCGGCGTCGCCCGCCTGGTTGCGGGAGCAGGCCTTCGCCGCGGGCTCGATGGGGCCGAAGGTCGAGGCCGTGTGCGCCTTCGTCGAGGCCACCGGCGGCCGGGCGGCCATCGGCCGCCTCGAGGACCTGGCGGGCCTCGTCGCCGGGGACGTGGGCACGCAGGTCCACGCCGGGGCGGGCCGCGTCACGTACCGCGCGGACGCGAGCACCGCGACGACCGCGATCCCACACGACCCCGGCGGATCGACCGGCCGCGTCGGTGCGGCCGGCCCCGCGCTCTCCGCCGGACGGGGCGCGGCCTCGTGAGCACCGAACCCGCGAGGACTCGGCCCAGCGTCCGCCGTCGGGTCGCCTCCGAGGTCACGCACAGCCCGTTCGGCGCCGACCGCTTCGGCCGGACGGCGGAGCGCTTCGCGCGACTCTTCGGCACGCCCCAGTTCATCCTCGGCCAGACCGTCCTCGTGGCGGTCTGGATCGCGCTGAACGGGGTCGCCGTCGGGATGCGCTGGGACCCCTACCCGTTCATCCTGCTGAACCTGGCGTTCTCGACCCAGGCCGCCTACGCCGCCCCCCTGATCCTGCTGGCGCAGACCCGGCAGGCCGACCGCGACAAGGTGACGGCGACCGAGGACGCGCGCATGGCGGAGGCCCAGCGCGCGCACGTCCAACTCCAGACCGACGGCCTGCGGGACCTGCTCCGCGTCAACACGGAGCTGACCGAGCGGATCGCGCTGCTGGCCGAGGAGCTCCACGCCGCGGAGGAGCGCCACCACCGGCGCCCAGCCGCCCCGACCGATCAGGCGTCGTCGAGCAACCCGTGATCGAGCGCGTAGCGGACGAGCTCCGCGCGCGTCGTCAGCGAGAGCTTCTGCTGGATGTGTGCCCGGTGGGTCTCGACCGTGCGGACCGAGAGGAAGAGCTGCTCGCCGACCTCGGCGTTGGTGTGGCCGAGGGCGAGCAGCCGCAGGACCTCGGCCTCGCGGCCGGACAGGTCGCCCGGCGGGCCCGCGGGCTTCTCGGGCATCGCGACGAGCCGGGCGCCGAGGGACGGGTTGAGGTACGTCTGCCCGTCGGCGGCGCGCCGGACCGCCTCGACGAGCTCGGCATCCGCGGACTCCTTGAGGACGTAGCCCATCGCCCCGGCCCGCAGCGAGCGGCGGGCGTACTCCGGATCCTCCTGCATCGTCAGGACGACCGTGGCGGTCAGCGGCGACTTCGTCCGCACCTGCGGGATCGCCTCGAGCGACGTCAGCGTCCCGGGCATGTTGAGGTCCAGGACGAGGACGTCCGGCTTGTGGCCGAGGACGGCGCGCAGCGTCCCGTCGACGTCGCCGGCCTGGGCGACGACCTCGATCCCCTCCTCGCCGCCGAGCAGCAGGGCGAGACCGGCCCGGACCACCTGGTGGTCGTCCGCGAGGACGATGCGGATGGTGCTCATCCGTCGAGCCTACGCCGCCATCCCGTCGAGGCATCCGCCGGTTCGCGCGGCGCCTCGGCCGATCGTCCGGCGATCCCGGCTACCCTCGGTCCCGTCGTGCCCGCACCCATCGACGCCTCGCAGCGCCACGTCGCCCGCCTCGAGGGGCTCCTCGCGGCGGGCCGTGCGCTCACCGCCGAGCTCGACCTGTCGACGATGCTCGACCGGCTGCTCGTCGCCGCGCGGGACCTGACCGGCGCGCGGTTCGCGGCGCTCGGGGTCCTGGACGCCGAGCGCACCGGGCTCGCCGAGTTCCTGACCCTGGGGCTCGACGAGGAGACCCGCGACACCATCGGCGACCTCCCGCGCGGCCACGGGATCCTCGGCCTGCTGATCGACCAGCCGACCCCGATCCGGCTGCACGACATCTCGCAGCACCCGCGCAGCTACGGCTTCCCGCCGGGCCACCCGCCGATGCGCAGCTTCCTCGGCGCCCCGATCACGGTGCACGGCCGGATCTGGGGCAACCTCTACCTGTCCGAGAAGGCGACGGCCGAGGACTTCGACGACCACGACGTCGACTCGATCGTGACGCTCGCGCAGTGGGCGGGGATCGCGATCGACAACGCCCGCCTCTTCGCCGAGTCGGCCCGCGGCCGCGCGGAGGTCGAGCGGACGATGCGCACGACGATCGAGATCGCCGCGGCGATCGGGTCCGACACCGACCTCTCCCCGATCCTCGCGCTGATCGCCGAGCGGGCGCGCGAGCTCGTGGACGCGCACGGCCTGCTGATCTGGCTGCGCGAGGGCGACGACCTCCGGATCGCGGCGGTGGCGGGGGAGGAGCACGTGCCCGGCGAAGCGGCGATCCCGGTCGACGGCTCGACCGCCGGCGAGGCGCTCCGGACCGGCCGGCCCGTCCGCGTCGCGGACGCCCAGGCGCTGCTGACGGACCCGGCCGAGTTCGGCATGGGCGCGGCCCGCAGCGCGCTCGTCGTCCCGCTCACCCACCGCGGCCAGGGGCTCGGGGTGCTCGTCGCGTTCGACCGGCTCGGGACGACCGCGACGTTCGCGGCCGACAACGAGCGGGCCCTCGTCGCGTTCGCCGCCAGCGCGTCGACCGCGGTGGCGACGGCGCGTCTGGTGGAGCGCCAGCGGCTCCAGGACACGATGGCCGCCGCCGAGGCCGAGCGGACCCGCTGGGCGCGGGAGCTGCACGACGAGACGCTCCAGGGCCTCGCGTCGCTGAAGCTCCTGCTCGCGGGATCGCTCAGGGCGCCGCCTGAGCTCGCGCGGCCCGCGGTCGAGGCCGCGGTCGGCCAGGTCGAGCACGAGATCACGGCGCTCCGGGCGATCATCGCGGACCTGCGGCCCGCGGCCCTCGACGAGCTCGGCCTCGAGCCGGCGCTGCGCACCCTGGTGGGCCGCGTGACGACCGGGACGACCCTCCGGGCGCGGCTCGACCTCGAGGTCGGGCAGGCGCGGCTGGCGCCCGAGATCGAGACGATCGCCTACCGCGTCGCGCAGGAGGCGCTGACGAACGTCGTCAGGCACGCGGGCGCGGCGCACGCCGAGGTCGAGGTCCGCCTGGAGTCGGGGCGCTTCCGGCTGCGCGTCACCGACGACGGCCGCGGGCCCGTCGGCGGCGAGCGGAGCGCACCCGGCTACGGGATCGTCGGCATGCAGGAGCGTGCCGCGCTCGCCGGCGGCGTCGTGACGGTCGCGGGCGGCGCGGACGGCGGCACCGTGGTCGAGCTGGACCTGCCGCTGCGCTGAGTGCGTAGGAATCACGGACTCCCCGGCGGTCGGTCCCGGATGTCGCGGCGCCCCTCCGGGCGGACGATGTCCCCATGAGCTCGAGTGCCCCCACCGACCGTCCCGCCGTCGTCGTCATCGGGGGCGGGATCGCCGCGCTGGAGACGGTCCTGGCGCTCCACGACCTGGCCCCGGGCCTGCTGGACGTGACGATGATCGCGCCGGAGCCGGAGTTCGCCCTGCGGCCGCTGAACGTCGCCCGGCCGTTCGCCCGCGGCCACGCGGACCGGCTCGACCTGGCCGGGTTCATGGAGGAGCACGGCGGGCGCTTCCGCCGCACCGCGGTCACCGGCGTCGACGCCGACCGCCGGACCGTCCGCTGCTCCACCGGGACCGACGAGCGCTACGACCGCCTCGTCGTCGCGGTCGGCGCGAACGCCCGTCCCGCCTTCGGTCACTGCCTGACGTTCGGCTCCGACTTCCTCGCCATCGGCGGGCTCCTGGCGGACCTCGAGGAGGGCTACTCGCGCAGCGTCGCGTTCGTGGTCCCCGACGGCTGCTCGTGGCCGCTGCCGCTCTACGAGCTCGCGCTGATGACCGCCCAGGACGTGTGGGGGATGGACGTGCACGACGTGCGGCTGCACGTCGTCACCCCGGAGCGGGTCCCGCTCGAGGTCTTCGGCGCGGAGGCCGGCGCGGCCGTCGCCGACCTGCTGCGCGCGGCCGGCATCACGCTGCACGCCGGCGTCCGCGCCGAGGTCCCCCGCAACAACCACGTCGACCTCGGCGGCGGCGAGGACCTCCACGTCGAGCGCATCGTCGCGCTGCCGCTGCTGGAGGGCCCGCGCGTCGAGGGCCTGCCGAGCGACGCCCAGGGCTTCCTGCCGGTCGACCGCTACGGCTCCGTCGTCGGCGTCGACGCGGTCTGGGCCGCCGGGGACGCCACGACGCACGCGATCAAGCAGGGCGGCCTGGCGTGCCAGCAGGCCGACGCCGTGGCGACGTGCATCGCCGCGCACGCCGGGGCCCACGTCTCGGCCATGCCGTACGTGCCCGAGCTCCGCGGTCGCCTGCTGACCGGTCACGGCGACCGCTTCCTGCGCCGCGGGCCGGGGGAGACGGGCCGCAGCGAGGCGGACGAGCGGCCGCTCTGGTGGCCGCCGTCGAAGGTCTCCGGTCACTACCTGTCGCCGTACCTCGACGCCCGCGGCCTGGTCCACCTGGACGTGCACGAGGACCGCCGGGCCGACGGGGTCGACGTGCAGCTGCAGTTGGGCTGACGCGGCGTGGACGACCCGGGAGGCCGGCCGGCCGTCGGGCACGCACGCGGTACCCGGCGACCCGCGGGTCGTCCCGACGGGCTTGCATCTCCCCGGCAGAGGGCTAGCGTGTTGACGGGGGAAGCCCGTGCCGCGCGACGCGTGAGCCGCTTCCCGCCAGGACCGAGATGGCCGGGCCGCACGAAGAGGCGACCGGGTCCCGATACGGGCCCCGAGGGTCCGGGACGAGGAGGTGCGTATGCGGGATCCCCGGAGCGCACCGCGCGATCAGATCTCCGGCGTGGCCTACCGCGCCGATCGGCAGCGGCCCACGGACGGCGCGGCATGACGGGGTCGTGCGGCGTCGAGCTCGTCGGACCGCCGGCGACCACCCGTGCCCGAGGCCTCGGGCACGGGTCCGCCATCGTCGACGGTGAGCGCTGATGGCGACGCTCAGCGAGCTCCGGGACGACGACCTGGCGTGGGCCGTGGTCCTCCGCGAGCGCACCCGCCTGGCCGACGCGTTGCACGACGGGGCGCTGCAGGAGGTCGTGGCTCTGAGGCGGAACTGCACGGACGCGATCGACGGCGATCGGGTGGCGCTGGGCGGCCTGCAGGACGGTCTGCGCCGGATGACGGCCGAGCTGCGGGCCCTGACCGGAGCGATGCACGAGCCGTCGCTCGACGAGGTCACCCTCCGTGAGGCCGTCGAGCGCGTCGTCGGCGCGTTGCGGATCCGGGCGCGACTCGAGATCGCGGTCGACATCGATGCGGCCACGAACGGGTACAACGACCCGGTCGTGCGCGAGACCGTCCGCGAGCTCCTGACGAACGTCGCGCAGCACGCGAACGCGACGACGGTGGCGGTGACGATCGCGCTCGTCGGGAACGAGCTGCAGCTGCGCGTCGTGGACGACGGTATCGGCTTCGACCCGGTCGCGGCAGGCCTGGCACGGAGCTCGGCGCGCCGCTGCCCGAGGTCCCGGAGGAGGCCGACATCGAGGGCTCGAAGAGCCGTTCCACGCTGATCGCCGAGCTCGCGCGCCGC
>NZ_JBFAPC010000214.1:0-7827 GCF_040675535.1 Patulibacter sp. NPDC049589
GAACTCACTCACCACCCTCCCCCGCGGAAGTGGTGCGCGGCATCACCCTCCCGGGGGAGATCCATCGCCCGATGGATCGCCGCCCGCGCGGGCCGGTCGGCAGCGCGGCCGCGCCGCCGAGGGCGACGGCCGTCAGGAGGGCGACCATCGGGGCCGAGTGCGACGTCCCGCGGCCGCTCCGGCGCCCGGTCCTCTTCGGCACCGCACGGGCGGGGAGGAGGCCGGTCGCCCGCGACGCCGTCCCGAGGCCGAGGAGGTCGGTGCCCGTCGCCGCCGGCGCCCGGACGGCGCTCGCGACGGCCGCGGCGGCGGTCACGCAGGGCGCGTCGGCGGTCGCGACGGCCGCGGCGGCGGTCACGCGGGGCGCGTCGGCGGTCGCGACGGCCGGGTCGGCGGTCACGCAGGCCGCGTCGGCGCCCGCGACGCCCGCGTCGGCGGTCGGCACCACGCGGCGACCCCGTTCGTCGGCCGTGCCCATCACGGCGTCGCCGGGGCGCCCTGGGCCTTCGGGTCGACGAGCACGAGGGTCCCGTCGGGCAGGCGGTAGACCTGGCCGACGGCCTCGCCGCGGCCGGTGGCCTGGCTCGGGCTCGACGGGGTGGTCAGCGTGCGCTCCGCGCCGGTGGCCCCGGAGCTCGTCGGCGCGCGCTTCTCGACCTGGCCCGTGTCCCCGTTGATGCTCAGGCCGAGCCCGGCGATCAGGAACGCGAGGGCGAGCACGAGGCCGACGTCGAAGAGGTTGACGAGCCCGTCGAGCGGGTCGCCGACGTCGCTGTCCAGCTGGCCGTGGCGGCCGAGCCCGACGCGCTTCATGCCGTGTGCTCCCCGATCGACTCCGTGACCCGGGCGTGGTGCGGCGTGGCGTCCCCGGCGGACGGGACGGGCGCCCCGGGACCGCTCGGGGCGCCGGGCGCGTCGGAGGCGGGGCCGGCCGCGGCCGTCGGCGGGGTCGCGCCGACCGCGCGCTCCAGGGCCGCGAGGTCCTCGGTGTAGAAGCGAGTCCGCAGCAGCGTCAGCGTGAACGCGCCGGTGCCGACGAGGATCCCGATGACCGTGGCGGCGAAGGCCACCTGCAGGTCGTCGGCGAGCGATGCGAAGTCGCCGCGGCCCAGGGCGCCGAGGCCCGGGGCGAGCGGGATCAGCGTGCCCATCAGCCCGACGGCCGGCCCGGCGCGGACGAGCATCCGCGTGCGGTCGAGGCGGCGCTGGACGCCGAGCTCGTAGTCCGCGAGCGCGTACTCGACGGCCTCCTCGCGGCCGGACGCCCGGGCGCCGGCCATGTCGCGGACGGCGCGCTCCGCCAGGCCGCTCGAGGCCTGCGGGGCGATCGCGTCGGCCCGCGCCGGGTCGGTCAGCGCCTGGCACGCGACGCCCAGGAGCCGTGAGCGTCCGGGACGGCCTCGGCGCCAGGCCTCGGTGGCGAACCGGCCGGCCTCGAGCGCCAGCAGGAGCAGCAGCAGGATCGCGACGACGTGCACCGGCACCTCCAGGGCGCGGGCGACCGAGGAGAGCGAGTCGGTGACGACGTCGGCGAGCGGTGCGGGCGAGGCGGTCATGGGCGCGTCCCCGCGGACGGACGACCGCCGGGAGGGTCATGTTAGGGGGACCAACCGCGTCGTGGCGACGTTCACGGCGTCCACGGTGCCGCTCGGGTTCGGCGGACGGGCTGCCTGGGTGGCCGGGCCCGCCGTGTCGCGTCGCGCGCCGGAGGTTCCGACGGGACGGACGTGACGGCTGAGTGGGCCGGGGCGCCCGGACGGGCCGGGACGCCGGGGCCGAGGGCTACCGCCGAATGCTCAGCGTGTCCGTCGGCTTCGAGCCGCTGCCGCGGCAGGCGCCGGAGGACGTCTCGGGGCAGACCCGGACGGTGTACCGGCCGGCCGGGGTGGTGGGCCGGCGCGCGGATCGGGACGCGCCGGCGCAGGTCAGGCGGGACGGGATCCGGCCCTTGAACGACGCGGTGCCGGACGCCTGCTTCGCGGACCCGACCGGGGCGCTGCAGGTGCGGGTGCGCCCGGCGACCTTGACGCGGCGGGTGATCCGGGCGCGGTAGCCCGTCGCCCGCAGGAGGTCCGTCGCGCGGAACGTGGCCGTCCGGCCGACGCGGGCCGAGGACGGCGCGCGGAGCTTCGCCTTCGGGACGCTCGGGCGGGCGGCGTAGACGACCTTCGCGATCGCGGTGTGGGCGGCGACCGTGGGGTGGACCGGGTCCGCGCCGGAATCGCCGGTGCGGGCGTACCAGCGGACGCCGGGCCCCTGGCAGATGTCGTGCCCGGTGGTGGCGGGGACGGTGTTGACGTAGGTCACGCCGAGCGGTCCGGCGGCGGCCTGCTGTGCGGCGAACAGCGCCCCCGTGGCGGCGCGGGCGTACGCCTGCCCGCCGGCGCCCGCCGGGACCGTCGCCTGCTGGTCGGTGCGGCAGATCGAGCCCGTCGCCGGCAGGACCTCGGGGTAGCCGACCAGGACGATCTTCGCCTTCGGGGCCAGCGCGCGGATGCGGTCGATGGCGGGCTTCGCGCGCGCCGTGTAGGCCGCGGCGGTGACGCTCTGGGGCCGGCCGAAGGCCTGGGCCGACGGGGTCGCCGAGCACGACGGGTCGTCGAGGCAGAGCACCGCGCCGGCGAAGAGGCCGAGGCCGGCGGTGTCCCAGCGGTCGTTGCCGCCGCCGCCGAAGGTCACGAGACGGGTCTTCGTCCCGAGGACGCCGGCCTTCTCGGCCAGGCCGACCTCGCCGCCCAGGTCGACCGGCGACTGCAGCGCGGCGCCCTGGAGCGTGGCGTTCGAGCACGAGACGTCGGCCCAGTCGCCGGAGCGCTCCTCGCCGAGGCCGAGCTTCTCCGCCACCTGCGAGGGGTAGTTCTCCGCGGAGCGGAAGCAGGCGGGCTCGCCGGACGGCGTCGAGCGCTGGCCGGGCATGCCGAGGCCGGAGGTGTAGGAGTCGCCGAACGCGACGTACGTGCGGCCCTCGGCGGCGTGGGCGGGGGCCGCGAGGGCCGACCCGCCGAGCAACAGGAGGAGGGTCGCGGCGACGCCGCGGAGCAGGGGACGGGAGCGTGGCGCGGGGGACATGGTGTGGTCTGCACCGTACCCGCTGGCGTCCCGCCCGGTGCCGGGAACCGGGCTCCGCGCGTGCCGATCCCGTGACGGGACCGTGCCCGGATCGTCGCACCCGGCTGTCGTCTCCCCGCGCCTCTACCGTGCAGGGTCGATGTCGCCCATCCCCCTCCAGGAAGACCCGCTGCTCCGCACCCTGAGCGGGGTCTTCGGGTTCCCCGGATTCCGGCCCGGGCAGGAGGACGCCGCCCGCGCCGCCTACACCGGGCGCGACGCGCTGGTGGTCATGCCGACGGGGGCCGGCAAGTCGCTCACCTACCAGCTGCCGGCGCTCTGCCGGGAGGACCTGACGCTCGTCGTGTCACCGCTGGTGTCCCTGATGCGGGACCAGGTCGACCAGCTCAACGCGCGTGTCCTCTCCCGCGATCCGGACGCGGTGCCGCCCGCGGCGCTGCTCAGCGGCCAGCAGGACCCGGCGGAGAACGCCCGCGCCGTCGACCGGGCCGTGGCCGGCGACGTCAAGCTCCTCTACGTCGCCCCCGAGCGCTTCGGATCCCCGGCGTTCCTCGAGCGGATCCGGCACGCCACGGTCGGGCTCTTCGTCGTCGACGAGGCCCACTGCGTGTCGCAGTGGGGGCACGACTTCCGGCCCGACTACTTCCGCCTGGCGGACGCCGCGCGCTGGCTCGGCACGCGGTCGATCCTCGCCGCGACGGCGACCGCGACGCCCCAGGTCGCGGCCGACATCGAGCGCCGCCTGCACCTCGACGACCCGGTCCACGTGCGCACCGGGTTCGACCGGCCGGCCCTGTCGTTCGTCGTCCGGCGCTGCTCCGGACAGGTCGAGCGGCGCGGGCGGCTGCTCGCGGCGCTGCGCGCGCCCGACGCCCTGCCGGCGATCGTCTACGCGGGGACCCGCGACAACGCGGACCGGCTCGCGGCGGACCTCGGCGAGGCGCTCGGCGTCGAGGCCGTCGCATACCACGCGGGCCTCGACCGCGAGCGCCGCGACCGCGCCCAGCGCCGGTTCATGAGCGGCGAGGTCCCGCTCGTCTGCGCCACCAACGCGTTCGGCATGGGCGTCGACAAGGCGGACGTCCGCACGGTCGTCCACGACAGCGCGCCGCCCTCGATCGAGGCCTGGTACCAGGAGGCCGGCCGCGCGGGGCGCGACGGCCGGCCCGCCGCGGCGTTCCTGCTCGCCGACGGCCGGGACAAGGGGCTGCACCGCTACTTCATCGAGCGCGGCGAGGTCGACGAGCAGACGCTCGACCGCATCGCCGGCGCCGTCGTCCGCTCCGCGCCCGAGGGTCGGTTCGACGTCACGGTGCAGGAGCTCGGCGTCGACGGCGAGACGGCCCGGGCGGTCTTCGGCCACCTGACCCAGGCCGGGATGGTCCAGCCGCATCCCGGCCCGCCGGACCGCCTGAAGGGCCGGCTGCTCGGGCCGTACGACGACCGCGTCCGGGCCGAGGTCCAGGCGCTGGCGAGCGAGGCGCAGCAGAAGCGCTGGGCGCAGTACCGCGCGCTGTGGAAGTTCGTCGAGAGCGACGTCTGCCGGCGCGGAGCCGTGCTGCGGCACTTCGGCGATCCGTCGGTCGTGGCCGGCGGGGGCGACGACGTCCGGGGCGACACGACCGGCTCGCCCGCCGCCGGCCGCGCGGGTCACCCGACCGTGCCGTGCTGCGATGCCTGCGCGCCCCAGCTGCTGCCGGAGGCCGCGGGCGGCCCGGGCGGCGGACGGGTGGCGACGGGTCGGCGTGACTCCGCCGGGGCCCGCTCCGCCGCGCAGCGCCTGACCGGCGGCGCCCGCGCGCTGAGCGGCGACCTGGCCGCGGCCGTCGACGCGTCGATCGTCGAGGTCGTCCGCGACGCCGACCCGTCGATCGGCCGGACGAGGGTCGCCGAGATCCTCCGGGGCAGCCGCTCGCAGAAGATCGTCCAGAGCGGCTACGACGGCCTGCCGTCCTACGCCCGCCACTCGGACCTGCGCACCGGCGACCTGCTGCTGCGCGTCGACGAGCTGCTCGAGGCCGGCACGATCGCGACGACCGGCGGCGCCTACCCGGTGCTCGTGGTCGTCGGCGAGCAGGCGTCGCTGAGCGGGCGCTGAGGGCAAGGCCGGCGGTCGGACGGCGGGACGCGCCCGCACGGCGGCCCGTCGGGGCGGCCGAGGCGTGGGCGGCGGTGCCCGGCGGGCCGCTCCGCGCGGCGTCGCCGTATTGTCGACGCGGCCATGTCCGGCCCGTCCGCCACGCCGTCCCGCCCCCTCCGCGTCGGGGTCCTCGCCTCCGGAGAGGGGACGAACCTGCAGGCGCTGCTGGACACCGTCCACGGGCACGAGGCCGAGGTCGTCGCGCTCGCCTGCGACAAGCCGGACGCCCGGGCGCTGATCCGCGCCGCCGGGGCCGGGGTGCCGACCCGGGTCTTCCCGCGGGCCGACCACCCCACCCGCGAGGACCGCGACGCCGCGATCGCCGCCTGGCTCGGGGCGGAGGGCGTCGAGCTCGTCGTCCTCGCCGGCTACATGGCGATCCTGACCCCGGTCTTCGTCGGGGCGTTCGAGGGCCGCATCGTCAACGTCCACCCGTCGCTGCTCCCCGCGTTCCCGGGCATCCGGGCGATCGAGCAGGCGATCGCCCACGGCGTCGAGGTCTTCGGCGTCACCGTCCACCTCGTCGACGACGGCGTCGACACGGGCCGGATCCTCCTGCAGGACGCCGTCCGGATCCCCGGCGCGCCGGACGCCGCCGCCGTCCACGACGCGCTCCGCCCGCTCGAGCACCGCCTGCTCCCGGAAGCCGTCCGCCGCGCCGCCCGCGGCGAGCTGCTCCCGGCGGGCGACGGCTGACCCGCAGGGGGCGTGCGCCGCGGGTCCGTGCCGGGAGGTGGCGCGTTCCGGTGTCGGGTGCGGCGGCGGTGATGCGCCGCGGGTCCGTGCCGGGAGGCGGAGCGTTCCGGTGTCGGGTGGTGCTCCGCGAGTCCGTACCCCGGGCCGGCACGTTCGCGAGTCGGACGTGGCGGTGCCGACGCGTGCGGGAGGCGCCTACGGCGTGCACGTGCCGCGTACGACGTCGACGTCATTTGCTGCTGCACGCAACTTCACCGCGAGGCAACGTCTGGCGGCCTTCCGCCCTGTTTGGTTGCTCGGCCACTTCCCGCAACCCGATCGGAACCCCCGATGGCTTCCTCCCGTTCACGTCGCCTGCGCCGCCTGGTGCTGGCGTCGGCGACCCTCGCGCTCGTGCCCTGCGCGAGCTCGCAGGCCGCGATCACGCAGGCCCACCTGAGCTTCACCGGCGACACCAGCACGACGATGGCGGTGACGTTCAAGGAGGACGCCGCCGTCACCGGGACGACCGGCGTCGCCTACGCGCGGCCGACGGGCGGCGCCGGTGGTGTCGCGGCCTGCGCCGTGGTCGGCGCGCCGTCCGACTGCCGGACGCTGACCCTCGCGCGGACCGACGCGCAGGGCAAGGCCGGCGGCCCCGGCCCGACGTACACGTTCTTCACCGGCACGTTCGCCGGCCTGACGCCCGGCGCGTCGTACGACTGGTTCGCGACGACGACCGCGACGCCCGCCGGCCTGGCGCCGGGGACGTTCACCACGGCGAAGGCGGGCGACCAGCCCTACACCGCCGCGACGTACGGCGAGGTCCACGTCGACGACGGCGACGACGTCGTGCCGTTCGGCGCGTCGGCCCCCGGCGACTACAGCGTCCAGGGCGTCGTCGGCCTGAACCGCGCCAACCAGGTCCTGGGCAACCAGAACGTGCGCCCGTCCTTCGTCGTCTCCTCCGGCGACAACCAGAACGACGGCACGATGGAGGACATGTGGGACCGCCTCCTGAGCGGCACCTACACGTTCCCGTCGGGCGCGCCCCTGGACGGCTCGCCGACCCGCCGGCTGCTGGGCAGCGTGCCGTTCCTGTCGGCGCTCGGCGACCACGAGTACAAGAACACCGCCGTGGCCGGCACCGCGTCGCCGCTCTACTACGCGCACTTCCCGAACCCCGGCAACGGTCCCACGGGCCAGGAGCAGCGCTCGTACTCCTACGACTACCAGGGCGTCCACTGGACGGTCCTCGAGGCGAGCCCGGGCGTGAAGCCCTCGGCGTTCCCCGCCTACTGGCAGCACGAGCTCGAGTGGCTCGACGCCGACCTGAAGGCCGCCGCGACCCGCACGCGGTTCCAGGTCGTCGTCATGCACCAGCCGCCGTTCCACTCGAAGACGAGCCGCGTGTACCCGGAGTACGCGGACCCGGAGCTCCGTGACGACGTGATGCCGCTGTTCGACAAGTACGGCGTCGAGGTCGTCGTCTCGGGCCACGACGCGCACAACGTCCGGAGCTCCCCGCTGGTCGGCGTCCCGACGCCCGACCGCAAGGCCGGCGAGCCGAAGCTGTCCCCGGACATCGTCGCCCCGGGCAAGGGCACGACCTACCTCGAGCAGTCCACCACCGGCAAGAACTACGACGGCCTCCTCGACGGCGAGCCGTGGGTCGCGTGGTCGCAGTCCGAGGAGACGATGCCCGCCGCGCTCCTCTTCACGTTCGGCGCGAAGACGATCAGCGCCAAGTTCGTGCGCACCGACGCACTGGACCCCGTGACGCACCAGCTGATCCCGACCGGTCAGCCGGTCGACAGCTTCACGATCCCGCAGGTGCCGGCCGCCGGATGGGCGACGCCCTCGCGGCGATCGACGTCGCCGCTCATCCACAGCCGGTGGATGACGCCCATCAGCGGGATCAGAACGATCGCGATGCCGTACAT
>NZ_JBFAPC010000215.1:0-7795 GCF_040675535.1 Patulibacter sp. NPDC049589
GGAGTGGATCGACTCGATCTCCGCCGACCTCGACACGAGCGACCAGGTCCGTCGCTGCTTCGAGGACACGGACGTGATCGCCTACGCCGGCGCGATCCCGCCGGAGGCGATCGTCACGACCTTCGCGATGGGCGACGACCCGCAGGCTTGGGAGCAGC
Organism: Patulibacter sp. NPDC049589; assembly: GCF_040675535.1. NCBI lineage: Bacteria > Bacillati > Actinomycetota > Thermoleophilia > Solirubrobacterales > Patulibacteraceae > Patulibacter > Patulibacter sp. NPDC049589. Next base: position 159 of record NZ_JBFAPC010000215.1, read on the forward strand.
CGGCGTACTAGCCCGAGCGGCCTGGCGAGGGCCCCGAGAACGAGAGAAGCCCAGCATCTGCTGGGCTTCGTGCGCTTCAGGCTCCGGGGGCGGGACTCGAACCCGCAACCCTTCGATTAACAGTCGAATGCTCTGCCATTGAGCTACCCCGGAACGCCCCGGGCATGGTACGCGATCGGGGCGTCGCGCGCCGTCCCGGGTGGAGCGGCCGTCGACGGGGGCGTCGCGGGTTCAGTTCCGGCCCCGCGCGGCGAGGGCCTCGACCAGCGGCGCGCCGCGATCGGTGCCGTCGCCGGCGGCCACCCAGGCGGCGATCTCGCGGGCCCGGGCACCGTAGGACGGGTCCTGGATGGCGGTCAGGACGGCGGTGCGCATCGCCCGCGCGCCGGCGAGCCGGCGGGGCAGGCGGATGCCCGCGCCGGACCAGGCGAGTCGGGCCGCGTTCTCGTACATGTCGCCGGTGGCGGGCACCGCGACGACCGGCTTGCCGGCCGCCAGGGCGCGCAGCAGCGTCCCGTGGCCGGCGTGGCAGACCACGACGTCGGCCAGGGGCATCGTCTGGCCGTAGGAGACCCAGGGGACGAGGAGCGCGTTGTGGGGGACGTCGATCGGGCCGAGCCGGGCGGCGTCCTCCGCGCTCACGCGGTTCTGGGCGGCCAGCACGCGAACCGGGGCGTCGGCCAGGCCCTGGAGCGCCGCGCGGAGCAGCAGGCCGCCCGGGTCCTGCGACGTCGACGGGGCGACGAGGACCAGCGGCGCGTCGCCCGGGGGCAGCGGCACGTCGTCGGCGGGCGGCTGCCAGACGAACGGTCCGACGGTGTGCGTCCCCGGCAGCGGAGCGGGGCGGGGGTAGGCGAGCTGCGGCACCGAGCCGACGAGGACGAGGTCGCGGCTGATGCCGCCGTGGTGGTGGCTCAGCGGCGGCAGGCCGACGTGCGCGCGGACGTCGTTGAGCTCGTCGCGGCCGTGGTCCAGCGCGCGGCCCACGAGCCGGCCCATCGCGCGCCAGCCGGCGCGGCCGAGCGCCGTCCGGGCCGGGCGCGCGCCGGAGGAGAACGGCGGCCAGTCGGGCTCGGTCCGCGGATCGACGTGGGGGATGAGCGTCGCGACGGGGACGCCGCGCAGCTCGGCCGCCAGCGCGGGGCCGAGCGTGAGGATGTCCGCGACGACGACGTCGGGGGCGAAGTCGTCCACCAGCGGCACGGTGTCCAGGGCGGCGCGCTGCGCGGCCTCGTAGGGCTTCAGCGGCTCCTTGCCCAGCTGCGGGAAGACCGGGTACTCGGGCGCGGCGGAGAACCGCATGCCGGCGGCCTCGACGTCGTCCTTCCAGCGCAGCCACGTCTCGATGCAGACGTCGTGGCCGCGCTCGTGCAGCCGGCGCCCCAGCGCCAGCACCGGGAAGGCGTGGCCCGGGTCGCCGAACGCGCCGAGGAGGATCCGCCGGGGCTCCGGCGCCCGGCCCCCGCCCGCCGCGTCGGCGGGCGGGCCGGGGGCCGGGGCGCTCAGATCGCCTCCGCGGCGGCGGCGAGCTCGCGCAGCTGCGCGATGCGGCCGTCGCGGGTCGTCGTGGCGGGGGTGACGACGATGGTGTCGACGCCGGCGGACTCGAAGACCCGCAGGCGCTCGGTCACCTGGTCGCGGGTGCCGAACAGGTTGATCCCCTGCAGGAGCTCCATCGGGATCGCGGCCATCGCCTCGAGCTTCTTGCCCGAGAGGTAGAGGTCCTGGACCTCCTTGGCGGCGTCCTCGAACCCGTAGCGGCTGACCGCGGCGTTGTAGAAGTTCTTCTCCCGCGAGCCCATGCCGCCGACGTAGAGCGCGGCCATGCCGCGCATCATGCCCTCGGCGGCCTGGCCCGGGTCCTCGCCGATGTGGAGGCTCGTCGACGGACAGACCTTGACGTCGGAGCGCTGGCGGCCGGCCTTCTCGACGCCCTCCCACAGCGACTCCAGCGCGGTGTCGGCGTGCTCGGGAGAGAACATCATCGGCAGCAGCCCGTCGGCGATCTCGCCGACCAGGCGCGTGTTGTTCGGGCCGATCGCGGCGATGTAGATCGGGATCTCGTCCTGGACGGGCGTGATGGTGAGCTTCAGCGCCTTGCCGGGACCGTCCGGGAGCGGCAGGTCGATCGTCTCGCCGTGGTACTCGAGTCGCTCGCGACGCAGGGCCTGGCGGACGACCTCGACGTACTCGCGGGTGCGCTTGAGCTGCTTGCCGAACCGCTGGCCGTGCCAGCCTTCGGCGACCTGCGGGCCCGACGTGCCGAGGCCGAGGATGAACCGGCCCTCGGTGAGGTTGTCGAGCGTGGCCGCCGTCATCGCCGTCATCGCGGCGGAGCGGGCCGGCATCTGCATGATCGCCGAGCCGATCTTGATGGTCGACGTCTGGCCCGCGATCCACCCCAGGATGGAGACCGTGTCGGACCCGTACGCCTCGGCCGCGAAGACCGAGTCGTAGCCGAGACGCTCGGCCTCCTGGACGATGGCCAGCTGGTCGGCGCCGGTCAGGCCGAGGCCCCAATAGCCGAGTTGGATCCCGAGCTTCATCTGCAATCTCCCGTTCAGCAGGGCGTACGCCGTTGCTTCTCAGCGGTGCCGGACCTACCTTGGATCGGCCGCCGCGGTGTCCTCGCACTCTATGCGAGGGCCCCGCAAGAACCGACGCCGAGTAGGAACGCCGCCTTCCATGTCCCGCAACACGCTGATCCAGGACCTGCGCCACACCATCGACTGCATGCCGATGCACACGCGCGTCGCGATGCTCGAGGGCGTCCGCGAGGAGAACATCATCGTCGGGGCCTACACCGACGGCTCGGGCGGCGTCTGCCCGATGCTCGCCGCGCACCGCCGCGGCGGCCGCACCACCTTCATCCAGTTCGCGCGCACCTGGGACCGCTTCACCAAGGCCCCGTCGCGCGGTTCACGGCCGGCCAAGCAGCGCGAGCTGCAGATCCTCGCCCGCCACCTGGAGGCGTCGATCGAGGCCGAGTCCGAGGTCGTCACGGCCTCCGAGATGGGCGCCGCGATCGCCGAGCACCGTGCGCTCGTCGAGCGCACCAAGGCCGAGGAGACCGCCGCCGCCAAGCGCACCCGCCGCCGCGAGCGCACCGCCGTCTCCGCCGCGCCGTCGCGCATGCCGTCCTGGATGCGCCCCGTCGGCTCCATCGAGGAGTACGAGGCCGCCCTCGAGGAGATCGGCCGCCAGAAGGTCCGCCTCGGACTCGTCGGCGACACGTCCGGGCCGTCCGGCGAGGGCCTCGAGACGCCCGTCCGCGAGGACGAGCGGCAGGGCACCTTCATCGCCTCCTGAGCCACCCGCGGTGGGGCGCCGGTCGTCGCGACCGGCGCCCATCGGGGCTGTACGGCGTCCGCGGCCCGTAGGGTCGGGGGGGATGCCGGTGGAGGCGTGCATCTACCAGGTGTCCGGCCGCGAGCTCTGCGGCCCGCGCGCCCGCGAGCTCTGCGACCGCACCGAGGCCACGCGCGCGGCGGACGACCGCGAGGGCCGCGCGGCCTGCGCGCGGATCCGGGAGCAGCCGGTCGGCGGGTGAGCCGACGTACGCGCCGATGGGCCGGGCGGGACTCGAACCCGCATCGGACGAATTATGAGTTCGCTGCTCTGACCATTGAGCTACCGGCCCGACGGCCCCGAGGGGCGCGCCGAGGACGAAGCCTGCCAGAGCGCGAGGACGTAGGCGGCAGGGCCGGACCCACGCACGATCCGCTGCATGGCGGACCTCCGCGCAGATGGCGGTCCGGCGCTCTACACCGCGCGGAGCGGCGCCCGGAGCGCTGCGGCGCGCCGCAGTACGCTGGGCGATGAGCGCCTCCGTGGTGCCTCCGATCCCATGGCCGGCTACCTGCACCTCGCCCAAGCCGCCCGCGCGGCCCGGCCCCACATCCGCTCCGCCCGCGAGCTTCAGGCGCAGTGGAAGACGCTGCCGCCCGAGCGCCAGGCGGCAGTCCGCCAGGAGTGGGGGCGGATGGAGGAAGCGCTCGAGGCCGTGCACCAGCGGCTGACCGCCGGCCCGCGGGGGTTCGCCCGCGAGTTCCGCGCCGCCTACCGCGGCGACGAGGCGGAGCCGGTCCCCGAGCCGCGCGCCATCGGCGCCCTGGTCCGCGAGCTCGGTGAGGCCACGGTCGGCCTGCGCGACGCCCTGGCCGAGGGCGCGGGCGAGCCGGCGGACGACGGCCCGCGGACGCTCGACGCGGGCTGATCGTCGACGCGATGCCGGCCCCCGCGACCGACCGCCGACCGAATTCACCCCGGTCGTGGGAAGGAATACATCGGGCCGCAACCAATCAGGTCATCGCCCATGAAGCGCACGGCCTCCTCTTCCACGACCGCACTCGCGCCGATCGTCGATCACCAGACGCTCACCGAGTACATCCAGTCCCGATTCGACGAATTCTCCCGGTCGCAGAAGGACGTCGCGCAGTACATCGTCGACCATCTCGACGAGGTGGCGTTCCAGACGGCCGAGGAGCTGGCGCGGCGCGCCAACACCTCGAGCTCGACGGTGGTGCGCTTCAGTCAGGCGCTCGGCTTCCACGGATTCCCGGACCTCCAGGACGCCGCCCGCGACGAGTACCGCCGGCGCGTCGAGGCCCGCGGGGTCGGCGGTGGCGCCGGTGAGCCGGAGCCGCTCTTCGGGCTCGACCAGAGCCCGGGCGAGGCGTCGATCGCCGCGGACCACCTGGCCGTCGAGGAGACCGCGCGCCGGGTCTCCCGCAGCGTGCTGGACGCGGCCGTCGAGGAGATCGGCAAGGCCGACCGCGTGATCATCGTCGCGGCCGACCAGGTCGCGTACTTCGGCACGTACTTCCGGCACCTGCTGATGCTGCTCGGGATCCCGACCGACATCGTCGCCAGCCACGCCCAGGAGGGCCGGGCCCGCCTGGCGCGCCTGGACGAGAACGCGGTCCTCGTCGGCATCACGGCCGGCCGGGCGCACCCGCTCGTCGTGCGATCGCTGCAGCTCGCCCGTCACCGCCGCGCCACGACGATCGCGATCACCGACGCGACCCTGTCGGAGGCCGCGAAGCTCGCGCAGCACAGCCTCTTCTACTCCTCCAACAGCCCGTCGTTCGTGCGCTCGCACGTCGCGCTGCTGTCGCTCCTGCAGGCCATGGCCCAGGGGATCTACGCCAACGACGGCGCCCGCGCCGACCGCATCCGCGCCTACCGCCTGAAGTAGCGCCCGCCCGCGCGCCCAGCACCCGGCGGGCGTCGTACGGACCGTCGCGCCCCGCTCCGGCGGACGCGACACCACGAGCAGGGGGCCGAACGTCCGTTCCTGCCAGAATCGTCCCCGATGCGCGACGAATCAACGCCTCGGGTGAAGACCGGCCTCGCGGAGATGCTCCGCGGCGGCGTGATCATGGACGTGATCGACGCCGAGCAGGCGAAGATCGCGGAGGCCGCCGGCGCGACCGCCGTCATGGCGCTCGAGCGCGTGCCGTCGGACATCCGGCGCGACGGCGGCGTCGCCCGCATGAGCGACCCGCAGATGATCCAGGAGATCCAGGCCGCCGTCACGATCCCCGTGATGGCGAAGGCCCGGATCGGCCACTTCGTCGAGGCGCAGGTGCTGGAGGCCCTCGAGGTCGACTACATCGACGAGTCCGAGGTCCTGACGCCGGCCGACGAGGCCAACCACATCGACAAGTGGGAGTTCGAGGTGCCGTTCGTCTGCGGCGCCACGAACCTCGGCGAGGCGCTCCGTCGCATCGCGGAGGGCGCCTGCATGATCCGCTCCAAGGGCGAGGCGGGCACCGGCGACGTCGTCGAGGCCGTCCGCCACATCCGCTCGATCCGCGGCGACATCAAGCGCCTCGCGGGCATGGACGGCGGCGAGCTCGCCACGGCCGCCAAGAACCACCAGGCGCCGCTGGAGCTCGTCCGCTGGGTCGCGGCCAACGGCAAGCTGCCCGTCCCGCTGTTCTCCGCCGGCGGCATCGCGACCCCGGCCGACGCCGCGCTGATGATGCAGCTGGGCGCCGAGTCCGTGTTCGTCGGCTCCGGCATCTTCAAGTCCGAGGACCCCAAGACGCGCGCCGAGCGGATCGTCATGGCGACCACGCACTTCCAGGACCCGGCGAAGGTCCTCGAGGCCTCCCGCGGCCTCGGCCGCGCGATGGACTCGCTCGAGGCCCGCAAGCTCGGCGCGGACGAGGTCTTCGCCGGCCGCGGGTGGTAGCGCCCCTGATCGGGATCCTCGCGCTCCAGGGCGGGGTCCTGGAGCACGCAGCGCACCTGCGCGCCCACGGCGCCGAGGTCCGCGAGGTCCGCACGCCCGACGGGCTGGAGGGCCTCGACGCCCTCGTCCTGCCGGGCGGCGAGAGCACCACGATGACCCTCGGCATCGCCCGCGAGGGCCTCGGGGATCCGCTCCGCGCGTTCGCCGCGTCCGGCCGGCCGCTGCTGGCCACGTGCGCCGGCCTGATCCTGCTGGACCGCGCGCACCTCGACGTGCTGCCGATCGTCTGCGAGCGCAACGCGTTCGGGCGGCAGATCCGGTCGTTCGAGGGCGACGTCGACGTGCGGGGCATCGACGGTGGCCCGCACCGCGGCGTCTTCATCCGCGCCCCCAAGGTCGTCGAGCACGACGACGACGTCGAGGTCCTCGCCGTCGTCGACGAGGCGGTGGTCGGCGTCCGCCGCGGGCCGGTGGAGGGCTACGCCTTCCACCCGGAGCTCACCGACGACGGGCGCATCCACGCGGCCTTCGTGGCGCGCGTCTCGACCAGGTAGCGGCGAGTCCCCGGCCTCGCCCCGGGCGCGGGGCGGGTCGCCGCGAGAAGGACCCGTCGCCTCGGTTGACCGGCGCGACGGCGGCCCCGCTACGGCAGCGGCGGGATCTGGTCCGGGTTCGCCGGGACCGTCGGGATCGTCGGCCGGGTGATCGGCGCCACGCTGTCCTGCTGCTGACCGGCGAAGACGCCGGCGGCGATCAGCGCGGCGAGCAGGACCGCGAGCAGCAGCACCGCCGGGACGCCGAGCTGGCGGACGATCGGCACCTGCAGGACCCGACGCCCGACGGCGGTGACGCCGCGACCGGTGACGGGCGCGACCGCGGCGCGGCGGTCGTCGGCGGACTCGTCGTCGGCGTGGCCCGTGCGGCCGTCCCGGTCCGCGTCGTCGCCGTCGGTCGCCGGATCGTCGTGCCGCGGGTCGCCGTGGTCTCCGGCGGCGTCCTCGGTGCGGTCGGAGCTCGTCGTGCGGTCGTCGTCCGTATCGGTGACGCGGTTCGGTCCGGAGCGGACCTCCGGGGTCCGGGCGGACGGGGTGCGGACGATGGACGTGTGCTCGCCGGTCGCCTCGTCGGCGTCGGTGTCCCGGTCGTCGCCGGGACGGACCTCGTCCTCGGGCGGCATCCCAGCCGTCGCGGCGGCGGCCACAGCGGCGGACGGGGGCCGACGACGCCGGCGGCGGCGGACGCGGGGGACGGCCGGACGCCGCGCGGGGCGGGGCAGCCCGGACCGGGGAACGGCGTAGCCGAGGGCCTCGGGCCCCAGGGGGTCCGGATCGGCGTCGCCGGTCGTCCGGCCGGCGGCCGCGGCCCTGCGGGCCGGCCGCGCGGCGGTCCCGAAGTCCGATCCGGCCACGGCGCGGGCCGAATTCCTCCAGAAGGCGCC
>NZ_JBFAPC010000216.1:0-7791 GCF_040675535.1 Patulibacter sp. NPDC049589
GCCGTCGACGCCCGCGGCGGGCTCGCCGACCGCGACGCGCCCCGCGACCCCCGAGAGGTGCTCCCGGAGCCGCGCGCCGGCGTCCCCGTCGAAGCCGTCCGCGCGGCCGAGCCAGAGCACCCACGCCCCGCCCTCCTCGTCGCGCAGCATCGTGCCCGTCGCGCCGGCGGCGTCGGCGATCCGCCGGGCGAGGGTCTCGCGCGGGACCCGGCCCTCGGGCTCGACGAGGACGGCCAGGTGCTCGCTGCCCAGGCGGTAGCCGAGCGTCGCCTCCCAGCGCGGGTCGGCGGGCCCGTCGTCGGCGAGCAGGTCGTCCAGCGCGGCGCGGCGGAGGTCGTCGACGCGGCGCGCCATGCTCGCGCGGGTCGCCTCGTAGCAGGGGACCACCCCCGCGAGCACCCGGTCGACGTAGGCGAAGAGCAGCCGTCCCGGCGCGGCGATCAGCGCCCGCAGCTCGTGCGGCGCGGGCTCCGCGGCGGCGACCACGTCGACCCACGCGTCCCACAGCCGGCCGGCGCCGATCCAGTAGGTGCGCTCGAGGGTCCCGAGCGGGATCCGGGCCTCGGCGGCGGTCCGCGCGAACGCGAGCGCGTGCTCGGGCGCGACGTCGTCGAGGGCGAGCCGGCCGCCCCAGAGCCCGACCACGGCCCCGACGTTCTCGCCGACGCACGACGCCAGCAGCGACCGGAACGCGGGGTCCTCGCCGCGGTCCGGGAAGACCTCGGTGGCGATCGTCGCACAGACGTCCGCCGCGAGCGCCGTCGCCGACAGGACGGCGGCGAGCCGCTCGACCCGCGGGGCGCGGGACGCCGTCGGGCCGGAGGCGTCGCGCGGCGCCGGCGGGCCGGCGATGTCGCGCGGGTCGCCCCCCGCGACCGGCCGCGCGGTCGTCTCGCGCCGGTCCGGCGTCGCGTGGACCGGGTCCGGGCGCGCGGCCTCCTCGTCCGGCGGCGCGGCGACGACCAGGAGCTCCGGGGGCGCGTGCACGAGCAGACGCTACGCGCGACCTGGGCGACCGGCCATCACCGATGCCGTGATCGGCGCTCGCCGGTGCTCCCGGGATCCGCCATGTCCGTGGGATACCGACACGCGGGCGCCGCAGGACCCGGGCGATCCGACACGCGCGTGTCGCTGTCCCCCTGGGACGGTCGGCGCAGAGGACACCGACCGGCCGCGCGGGCAGCCCGCGCCTCCGAGGTGCCCGAACACCACCCCGAAGCCCCGGCCGGGGCCGGCGTCGCCCGACGCGCGGTCCGGCCCCCCGCGAGGAGAGAGCGCACCAATGCCCAGCAAGCACCCCGTCGTCGTCTACGGCGCCAGCGGCTACACCGGCCGCCTGATCGTCGAGTACCTGCGCGAGCTGCGGATCCCGTTCGTGGCCGCCGGCCGCAACGCCGACCGCCTCCAGGAGGTCGTAGGTCGCGTCCCGGGCGTCGCCGACACCGGCGTCTACGAGGTCGCCGCCGTCGAGCACACCGTCGCGGCGCTGACCGAGCTGTTCGAGGGCGCGAAGGTCGTCCTGAACACCGTCGGCCCGTTCGCGGACCTCGGCCACGAGGTCGTCGAGGCCTGCCTGGCCACCGGCTGCCACTACCTCGACACCACCGGCGAGCAGAACTGGGTCCTCGCGGCGCAGGAGCGCCACGGCGCGGCGTTCGAGGAGGCCGGCCTGCTGCTCGCCCCGGGCATCGCGCAGATGTACACGACCGGCGAGATCGCGGCCGAGATCGCGCTCGAGCAGCCGGGCTACGACTCGCTCGACACCGTCGTCCTCTGGAAGGGCGCGCCGACCACGGCGTCGACCGAGACGATCTTCTCGAACCTCCTGTCGACCCCGTACAAGCTCGAGGGCGGCGAGTACGTCGCGTGGGAGGGCACGCAGCTCTACGAGGTCAGCTTCCCGGGCCAGCACGAGACCGCGCTGACGCTGCCGTGGGGCGGCACGTCGCTGCCGGTCTGGTACAAGGACGACCCGCGCGTGGGCGACGTTAGCTCGCTCGGCGGCGTCTACAACCGCGGCCTGATGCAGGTCGTGCTCCAGATCTCGCAGGCGGTCGACCAGGCGATCCGCCCGCTGCCCGAGTCCGAGCAGCGCGCGAAGCTCGACGAGATGGCCGCCGCCAACGCCGCGCCGATGCCGCCGCGCGAGATGACGGGCTTCAACCGCTCGATGGACTCCGTCCACGCGACGGGCCCGCTGCACCACGCGCACGTCGTGCTGCGCGGCAACTCGAACTACAAGCAGACGGGGCTCCTGCAGGCCTACGGCGCGCTGCACCTGCTGCGCCAGAGGCCGAACACGGTCGGGTTCGCGTCCGGCTGCCAGGCCTTCGGCCACCGGCGCCTGCTCGACGTCCTGCAGCAGTACGGCCTGACCGGCGAGCCGATCGTCGTCCGCGACTGATGCCCGCGACCACGCGGAACGAGGAGGAGCGCCCCATGAGCACGTCCACCACCCACGGCGTCCGGAGGATCCCGTGATCTCCAGCCTCGAGGGCAAGCGCGCCCTCATCACCGGCGCCGCGGCCGGCCTCGGCCGCGCGACGACCGAGCTGTTCGTCGCCCAGGGCGCGAGCGTCGTCGTCGCCGACGTCGACGGCGCCGGCGCGGAGTCGGTCGCCGCCGCGCTCGGCGACCGGGCCGTCGCCGTCACGCACGACGTCACCGTCGCCGCGCAGTGGGAGGCCGCCGTCGGCACCGCCCGCGACGCGTTCGGCGGCCTCGACGTCCTCGTCAACAACGCCGGCATCGAGATCGGCAAGCCGCTGACCGAGACCGGCGAGGACGAGTTCGACCGGCTGATGAAGATCAACGTCACCGGCACGTTCCTCGGCATCAAGGCCGCGGTCCCCGCGCTGGTCGAGTCCGGCGGGGGCGCGATCGTGAACATGGCATCCGTCGCGGGCCTGGGCGGCGCGCCGCTGCTCGGCGCGTACTGCGCGTCCAAGGGCGCGGTCATCCGGCTGACGGAGGTCGCGGCGATCGAGCTGCGCGCCGCCGGCATCCGCGTCAACGCGGTCTGCCCGGCGTTCGTCGGCACCGCGATGGTCGACCGCCTGGTCAAGCCGTTCGAGGCCGCGGTCGGCCTGCCGTTCGGCGACGTCGTGAAGATCAAGCAGGGACGTCTCGGGACGTCGGAGGAGGTCGCGGAGATGGTCGCGTTCCTGGCGTCGGACGACGCCCGATGGACGACGGGCACCGCCAACGTGCTCGACGGCGGACTCGTGGAGGGGTTGCTGTGAGCGGCGAGCTGGAGGGCCGCGTCGCCCTCGTCACCGGGGCCGGCAGGGGCATCGGCGCCGCGGTCGCCGCCGCGCTGGAGCGCGAGGGCGCGACGGTCGTGCGGACCGACATCGCCGGGACCGACGTCGTGCTCGACGTCCGGGACGAGGCCGCCGTGGCGCGCGTCGTCGCCGAGACCGCCGAGCAGCACGGCCGGCTCGACATCGTCGTGCCGAACGCCGGGGTGGCGTTCGTCAAGCCGCTGACCGAGACCTCGCTGGCCGAGTGGCGCGAGCTGATGGCGATCAACCTCGACGGCGTCTTCGTGACGGCGCGCGAGGCCGCCAAGGTCATGGCGCAGGCGGGGAAGGGCTCGATCGTCAACATCGCGTCGGTCACCGGCCTGCGCAGCGCGCCGCTGATCGGCGCGTACGGCGCGTCCAAGCACGGCGTGGTGGGCCTGACGAAGACCCTCGGTGCCGAGCTGCGGGACTTCGGCGTGCGCGTCAACTGCGTCTGCCCGGGCTTCGCCGGCACGGACATGGTCTCCTCGCACGAGCAGGAGCTGACGGACGCGATCGGGATGCCCGTCCAGGACGTCATCAACGCGCGCCAGGGCCGGCTCGGCACGGCCGAGGAGATCGCCGACACGGTGCTCTTCCTCGCGTCCGACCGCGCGAGCTTCTGCACGTCGGGCGCGTACGTGATGGACGGCGGCCTGTACGGGGCGCTGGTCTGAGGACCCCGACGGTCGACCGGCGCCGAGGGGGCGCGGTCGAACGTCGGCCACACGGTGTCCGGGATCGACCACGGGCCCGCGGCCCGGCCGGGGCGCGGTCGAACGTCGGCCACACGGTGTCCGGGATCGACCGCGGGGCCGGCGCCCGGCCGGGGCGCGCGACGGCGACGGAGACGGGGACGAACCGTGGGCTAGCGTCCGACCGATGACGAGCGACACCCGGGCCCTGCGGACGGCCCTCACCGCGTCCGTCGTCCTTGCGACCGGCGCGGCCGGTTGCGGCGGCGACGCAGTCGGTGATGACCCGGGAGCGGCGGCCCAGGCCCGCGTCACCCGCGTCGTCGATGGCGACACCGTGCACGTCCGGACGCGGTCCGGCGACGACGAGACCGTACGCCTGGCGCTCGCCGACGCCCCCGAGTCGTCGACCACCCGCTACGGACGGACCGAGTGCGGCGGCACCGAGGCCGCGACGTTCCTGCGCCGCCTGGTCGACGGCCGCGACGTGACCCTGCGCCGGCCCGGTGGCGAGGACCACGACCGCTTCGGCCGCTCCGTCGCCGAGCTCGCGCTCGACGGCCGCAGCGTCGACGAGCAGCTGGTCGTGGCCGGGTGGGCGAAGCCCTTCCGGGTCCCGGCCGCCGACGGCGGTGCGGCCGCCAACCGCCGCATCCGCCGCGTCGCGGACCGCGCCCGCGACGACGACGCCGGCGTGTGGCGGCTGTGCGGCGGGTTCGGGCGCGGCGGGCGGTAGCCGGCCAGGTCCCGATCAGCCGGGGTGACGCGCGTCCGGCGACGGCCCGGCGACAGCGGCGCCGGGGTGACGCGCGACCGGCGACCGTCCGGCGACAGCGACGCCGGGGGAGCGATCCGCTGTCCGGGCCGCGGGACCGAATCGGCGACGTCGTTCCAGGACAGCGTGCGCCCCCGAACTCCATGTCACCAGTGACTGGATCCATTCACCACAGACATGGCGGCTCAGGGTGAGGGTGGTTCGGGCGGCCGTTCTGGGCCGGTGGCTGGGGCGGCCACGCGCCCAGCGCAGCGGTGGAGGCGCACCGGCGGCCCTCGCGGCGCACCGATTCGGTCTCCCGCCGCCGACCGCCGCCGCCGACCGGCCCGCCCGGTCCTCAGGCGGTCGCGGCCGCCGCGTACTGCTTCCGCAGCGACGGCTTGTCGTGCTTGCCGACGGCCGTCAGGGGGATCGCGTCGACGAGGTCGACCGTCTTCGGGGCCATCACCGAGCCCTTGCGCTCCTTGACCCAGGCGATCAGCTCGGCGGGCTCGACCTCGCCGTCGGTGACCACGATCGCCTTGACCGCCTCGCCCCACTTCTCGTCCGGGACCCCGATCACGCAGGCGTCGCGCACGTGCGGGTGCTGGAAGAGGCAGGTCTCGACCTCCTTCGGGTACACGTTGAACCCGCCCGAGATCAGCATGTCCTTCTTGCGGTCGACGATCCGGAGGAAGCCACGCGCGTCGACCGTGGCGATGTCGCCGGTGTGGAGCCAGCCGTCGATCAGCGTCTCCGCCGTCTGCTCGGGCTTGTTCCAGTAGCTCGTCATCACGTGGGGGCCGCGGCAGATGATCTCGCCGCGCTCGCCGACCGGGACCTCGCCTCCCTCGTCGTCGACGACGCGCACGTCGGCGATCGTCACCGGCCGGCCGCACGAGGACAGCACGTCCAGGTCGCCCCGCGCGATCGCGTCGGCGTGGTCCGCGGCGGTCAACGCGCAGATCTGGTTCGGCGCCTCGGTCTGCCCGTAGAGCTGCACGAAGATCGGGCCGAGGCGGTCGATCGCCTGCAGCAGCCGCTCGCGGCCCATCGGCGCGGCGCCGTAGATCACGGTCTGCAGCGACGAGAGGTCGCGCGTCGCGAAGTCCGGGTGGTCCAGCAGGACGTAGAGCATCGTCGGCACGACGAGCATCGAGGTGATGCGGTCGCGCTCGATCGCCGCGAGCATCTGCGCCGGGTCGAAGCCGCCGAGGATCACGTTCGTGCCGCCGCGCATCCACACCGGCACGCAGAACATGCCGCTCGAGTGCGTCAGGGGCGCGGCGTGGGCGAAGACCGTCCGGTCGTAGAGGCCCATCTCCAGCGCCTCGGAGAGGAACGACATGACGAGGCTCTGCTGCGAGTGCTCGACGCCCTTCGGCCGGCCGGTCGTGCCGCCGGTGTAGAAGATCGCCGCCAGGTCGCCGGGCTCCGGCGAGCCCGCCACGCCCTCCGCGGGCTGCGCCGCCAGCAGGGCCTGGAACCCGTCGGGCCCGTCGTCGTCGAGGGAGACCAGGCGGGCGCCCGTCTCCGCGGCGATCCGGCCGGCGCGCTCGGTGAACGCGCCGTCGTGGATCAGGACCTTCGCGCCCGAGTCGCCGACGATCCAGAGGTGGTCCTCCTCGGACATCCGCGCGTTCAGCGGCGACACCGCGAAGCCCGCGGCCAGCGTCCCGTAGAACGCGACGAGCAGGTCGGTGCGGTCCGCGGAGAGGATCGCCACGCGGTCGCTCGGCGCGAGGCCCAGGGAGCCGAAGACGAGGCCCGCCCGGCGCACCGCGTCGCCGAAGGCGCCGAAGGTCAGGCGCTCCTCCCCGTGGACGATCGCGTCGCGGTCGACGAAGGCGCGGGTCGCGCGATCGAGCAGGTCGCCGACGGTCTGGTGGATCAGCGTGGAGGGCACGGGCGCGAGCCTACGCCCGGACGCGCGAGCCGTGAATGACGCACCGCGTGGCGCGACGAGCGCGCGGTTGTCGCGATCCGTGAACGCCGCCCGCGCCCGTCGGCCCCCGGGGACGGTGCGGCCGGGGGCGTCCGTCCGCGGACGACCGGCGCGCGATCCGTGGACGGCCCCCGTCGCCCCCGACCCACGACCCCGACCCGTCCATGTGACGCGAGCACATGCACCGCCACAGGCACCGGGCCTAGGTTCGGAGTCGGGGTCGTCCCCGGTGGGACGGGACCGGCCCCGGGTCCGCGTGGCCGCGCGGGACCGACCGACGAGGGAGCGAGATGACCGGGACGGCGATGACCGAGGGCCCCGACGCCGTCGTGGACGCGGCGACCGGGCTGGACCTCGACGAGCTGACGCAGGACCTCTCCGACGCGCTGATGCGCGACGTCTTCGGGGGCCGCCGCGCGGACCGCGAGTTCTCGGACCTGGTGGCGCGCAGCACCCACGGCAATCTCGCCAACATCCGCGAGGTCCTCGCCGGGCGTGTGCGCGTGGACCAGACGCGGCCGACCGACGGCGCGCTGGAGCTCGCCGGCGCGGCCGCCGAGCTGCGGCTCCCGCAGACGATGCTCGAACGCGCGTACCGCTCGGGCCAGAACCGCTTCTGGGCCGCGTGGTTCCGGACCGCCCGCGAGCACGCCCGCACCAGCGGCACCCGGCTGGAGTCCTACCTCGAGCGCCCCAGCGAGCAGCTCTTCGACTACATCGGCCACGTGCTGGAGCCCGTCGGCGACGCCTACCAGGCGGTCGCCGCCGAGCGGGCCAGCGGCGCGGAGCACCTGCGCGAGACGGTCCTGCGCCGGATCGCCGCGACCGACGAGGACGTCCCGGCCGACGAGGCCCAGCGCGTCCTCGGCTACCCGCTGGACGCCCACCACGCGTTCGTCGTCGTCCGGCTCGGCGCGTCGGCCTGCCCGGACGCGCTCGTCGACCACCTGCGCCGGGCGGTCTCCGCGCTCGCCGTCCTCCCCCACCGCGAGGGGCTCGGCGACTGGGGCCTCTGGCTCGCCGTCGCCGACCCGGTCGGCCCGGCCACGATGGACCGGCTGCGCCGCGCGCTGACCGGCGCCGACGTCGTCGCCGCCGCGGCGGGCGCCGACG
>NZ_JBFAPC010000217.1:0-7695 GCF_040675535.1 Patulibacter sp. NPDC049589
ACGCGCCGTTGGCGTTGAACCGGCCGGACGGGAAGTGCGCGAGCCCTTGGTCTTTGAGGTCGCGGATCGAGAGCTCCACGACCGCGTGCTGGCGGGCCCCAGGCGCTCGATGGCGCCGGGCAGCGCGCGGCGCATCGCCACGATCGTCACCAGGTGCCGCGTCACCAGCTGCGCGGGGTGGAGGTCCCAGCCCTGCCGCACGCCGTCGGCCAGCGCGCCGAGGACGAGCTCGGCGTGCACGCGCCAGTGCGCGTGGACGGTCGCGCGGTCGCCGACCGGCAGGCGGTTGGTCGAGCCGTCGCTGACCTCCACGCCGGTGCCCGCCGCGGCCAGCCGCATCACGGCCTTGGCGGTCTGCGCGACGGGGTGGTCGGCGCGCTGCTCGGCGGCGGGCACGCCCAGCGCGGCGGAGTAGTCGTAGGTGCCGTAGTGCAGGCCGACGCAGCGACCGCCGGCGACGTCGATCATCGGCGCGAGCGGCAGCCGGCCGTCGGCGGCGAGGATCGCCTGCGGCGTCTCCACCTGGATCTCGAAGACGAGCGCGTCCTCGGGCAGGTCGTGGGCGACCTCGAGCACGCGCAGCAGGGCCGCGTAGGCCGCGACCTGGTCGACATGGACGACCTTCGGCAGGGTCAGGACGAAGCCCTCCGGCGGCCCGCCCGCGGCCGCGAGCCCGCCGATCACGCGGTCCAGCGTGCGCACGGCCCGGGCGCGCGTGGCGGCCTCGAGGCTGCGGTGCCGGACGCCGCTGCGCCGCGGACCGTCTCCGGCTACGGCCTCGGCCAGCAGCGTGGCGACCGCGGCGTCGGCGTCGGCGTCCTCCACGTCGTCGGGCCGGGGGCCGTAGCCGTCCTCGAGGTCGAGGCGCAGGTCCTCGATCGGGCGGCGCTCCAGCGTCGCGCGCAGCAGCGGCCAGGCGTCGTCGACCTCGGCCACCGGCAGGCCCGTGGCGGTCGCCAGCGAGACCGGCCCGGGCGCGTGCTCGTCCAGCGCGGCGAGCGCCTCGCGGCCCCACCGGCCGCAGACGCCGGGCTCGGCCCGGTCCGCCGGGACGTACACGGTGTGGGCGGGCTGGTCCGCGCCCGAGCCGCCCGGCCAGCGCCGCGCCGCCCAGAGGTCCAGCGGCGCGAGCGCGGTGTCGAGGGCCTCCAGCGCGGCGGCTGGCAGCCGGCCGGGGCCGTTCATCGGGCGGCCCCGGAGGGGTCGGCGGCGGCCGCGGCGGCTGTCCCCGAGGCCGACCCATGGCGGGGCGGGCCGACGGCCGGGTCGGGTCCGTCGCACGCGGCACGCGGCGCGCCGCCGCCCGCCGACAGCACGGCCCCGCCGCCCAGCGGCGTCGCGCTGGACCCGCGCACCACGAGCGTCGCCGGGAACGACGCGGACTCCGCCGGCACCCCGTCGATCGCGGCGATGAGCGTGCGCGCGGCGAGCTCGCCGAGCTCCGCGTGGGCGGAGCGGACGGAGCTGAGGTCCAGCGCCGCGGCGGCCGTCACGTCGTTGAAGCCGACCGTCGCGACGTCGCGACCCGGGACCAGGCCCGCGGCGCGCAGCGCGGTCGTTGCCCCGAACGCCGAGAAGTCGCTCGCGCAGAAGACGGCCGTCAGGTCGGGCCGGCGGGCCAGCAGCCGGTCCATCCCCTCGCGGCCCGACGTCGGGTGCAGGCCGCCGGGCTCGACGAGGTCGGCGGGCAGGTCGACGCCCGCCTCCGCCAGCGCCTCGCGGAAGCCGACGGCGCGGTCGTTCGACGTCGCCGAGTAGCCGGGGCCGGCGAGCAGCGCGATCTCGCGGTGGCCCTGGGCGACGAGGTGCCGGCCGACCTGCCGCCCGCCCTCGCGATCGTCGCAGACGATCGCCGGGTGGTCGCCGGCGCGGCGCATCACGAGCACGTACGGGATCCCGAGCGTCGCGACCCAGTCGACGTAGTCGCCGTCCTCGTGGGCGTCGGCGATGATCAGGCCGTCCACGCGCCGCGACAGCAGGAGCTCGACGCGTTGGCGCTGCGCGGCGGGGTCGTCGCGGGTGGACGCCACGAGCACGTCGTAGCCCTGCTGCACCGCGACCTGGTCGATGGCCTCGTGCACGATCGCCTGGACGACGTCGGTGAGCGCGTGGGCGACCATCCCGATCGCGCCGGAGCGGCGGGTGCGGAGGCTCGCGGCGACCGGGTCGCGGCGGTAGCCGAGCTCCGACGCGGCGGTGTGGACGAGCGCCGCGGTCGGGTCGCTGGCCGGGTCGCGGCGCAGGGCGCGGGAGACCGTCGAGACGTGCAGCCCCGTGCGCTCCGACAACGTGCGGAGGGTGGGGCGGCCGGCGGCGCCGGACGCGAGGTCGGGGGTGTCGTCGGGGGCGGACACGGGTTCAGCGCGCGGGGCGGGGCGGGGGTCGTCGCGGGGCGGTGGCCCTGCGGGCGGCGCCCACCGCGGACCCCCGCAGCCTGACACGTGCGGCGGCGGGGGGCGCACCCGATCGGTGCGGGCACGGGCGACGCATGGGGGACATCGTCGGAGGTGCCCGGCGCGGCGGTCCTGTCGGCCGGGCACACGATCTCGGCGGGGCGTTGTACCCGTGTCCATACGCGATCCGGCGGAGCTCCGGGAGCATCGTGCAAACGATTGCCGTCGCACCGTGCGGCACCCGACCGCCGAGCACCGACCACCATCCGCACCGCACCGCAGCCCGTGTCCACCGTCCCGCCCACTGACGGGCCGCCGTCCCCCGCCCCGCCCCCGACCGCCACGCTCCCCGAGCTCGACCGCGAGGCGTTCGTGGACCGCTTCGGCGGCGTCGTCGAGGACTCGCCGTGGGTGGCGGAGGCCGCCTGGGAGGCCGGCCCGTTCAGCGACGTGGTCGCGCTGCACGACGCGTTCGAGCGCGTCCTGCTGCACGCCGGCGAGCAGCTGCAGCGCCGGGTCCTGCTCGCCCACCCGGAGCTCGCGGTCTCCGGCGGCGTCGACGCCGCGACGCTGTCGGAGGAGTCCGCCGGCGAGCAGCGCGGCGCCGGGCTGGACCGGCTCGCCGCCGCGCGACGCGACGCCCTGGCCGTCGCGCTGCGCACCTACCGCGACCGCTTCGGCTTCCCGTTCGTCGCCTGCGTCCGCGACCACGGCGGCGCCGGGCTCGAGGAGCTCCTGGCGTCGCGGGTCGATGCCGCCCCGGACGACGAGCTCCGCACCGCCCTGCGCGAGGTCTCCGCGATCGCCCGCCATCGCCTCGAGGATCTCTGCGCATGACCGCCATCTCGATCTCCACCCACGTCCTCGACACCTCGAAGGGCGAGCCGGTGCCGGGCGTACCCGTGACGCTGGAGCGCCTGAGCGCGGGCGAGTGGCTGGCCACCGACGCCGGGACGACCGACGCCGACGGCCGCGTCCCGAAGCTCGTGC
Organism: Patulibacter sp. NPDC049589; assembly: GCF_040675535.1. Lineage (NCBI taxonomy): Bacteria > Bacillati > Actinomycetota > Thermoleophilia > Solirubrobacterales > Patulibacteraceae > Patulibacter > Patulibacter sp. NPDC049589. The sequence continues at coordinate 3,384 of NZ_JBFAPC010000217.1, forward strand.
CCGAGGGACAGGTCGTGCCGGCGGGCCGCTACCGGGTCCGCTTCGACCTCGAGGGCGCCCCCGGCGGGCAGCCGGGCTGGTACCCGGAGGTCTCGGTCGTGATCGACATCGCCGGCGACTCCGGCCACCACCACGTGCCGCTGCTGCTCGCGCCCTTCGGCTACACCACCTACCGCGGGAGCTGATCCGCCTGCCCCTGAGCATCACCGAGAACACGTACGGCAAGGCCGAGGTCCGCCTCGTCCGGGTCGTCCGCGACGGGCCCCGCCACGAGCTGCGCGACCTCACGGTCGACGTCCGGCTGCGCGGCGACTTCGCGCACGTCTACGAGGACGGCAGCAACGAGGGCACGCCCGCGACGGACACGATGAAGAACACGGTCTTCGCGCTGGCCCGCGAGCACCTCTCTCGCGGCAGCGTCGAGGACTTCGGCCGCGTCCTCGCCGACCACCTGGTGGCGTCGGGCGAGCGCGTCCACGGCACGACGGTGACGCTGACCGAGCACCCGTGGACCCGCCTGCCGGGCGCGGGCACCGCCGGCGACGGGCTGCACGACCACGCGTTCCGCCGCGACGCGTCGGGCGACCACGTCGCCTGGGTGGCGGTCGACGGCGACGTCGCGACGGTCGCCGCGGGGATCCAGGACCTCTTCGTCCTGCGCACCACCGGGTCGGGCTTCGTGGGCTTCCAGCGCGACGCGCTGACGACGCTGCCCGAGACCGACGACCGCATCCTCGCGACCGTCGTCGACGCCCGCTGGACGTACGCGCCCGACGCCGTCGCGGCGGGGATCGACTACGGGGCCGCGTGGACGTCGATCCACGCGACCCTCGTCGAGCGCTTCGCCGACCACTTCAGCCCGTCGGTCCAGACGACCCTGCACCGCATCGCGGTCGGGATCCTCGAGGCCCACCCCGAGGTCGTCGACGTGACGATCGAGCTGCCCAACCGCCACCACCTGCTCGTCGACCTCGCGCCCTTCGGCCTGGAGAACCCGGGCGAGGTGTTCGTCGCGACGCAGGACCCGTTCGGCGTCATCTCCGCGACGGTGGCCCGCACCTGATGGACCTCGAGACCGTCGTCGACGTCGCCCTGCCGCGGACCCGCGGCGAGCTCCCCGACCCGCTGGCGGGCGACGCGTTCCTCGCCGGCGGGACGTGGATGTTCTCCGTGCCGCAGACCGGGGTGCGGCGGCTCGTCGACCTGACGACGCTCGGCTGGCCGGCCCTGACGGTGTCCGCCGACGGCCTCGAGATCGCGGCCACGTGCACGTTCGCCGAGCTCGTGGCGTTCGCCGGGGGCGACCCGCGCGCGACCGAGGACACCCGCTGCCGCTGGCCCGCCCTGTCGCTGCTGCGGCCCTGCTGCGACGCGCTGCGCGGCTCCTTCAAGGTCCAGCACGCCGCGACGGTCGGCGGCAACCTCTGCCTGGCGCTGCCCGCCGCGCCGATGGCCGCGCTGGCCACCGCGCTGGACGGCGTCTGCGTCGTCTGGACCCCGGAGGGCGGCGAGCGCCACGTGCCCGCCGCGTCGTTCGTCCTCGGCGAGCGCGAGACGGTCCTGCGGCCGGGCGAGGTCCTGCGCTCGGTGGTGCTGCCGGGCTCCGCCCTCGCCGCCCGCACGGCGTTCCGGCAGGAGTCGCTGGCGCCGCTGGGCCGCTCGGCGGCACTGCTCGTCGCGCGGGCCGACGCCGACGGCGCCTTCGTCCTGACGATCACGGCGTCGACCCCGGCGCCCGTCGTCGTCCGGCTCCGGGGCGTCCCGTCGCGGCACGAGCTGGCCGCCGCGCTCCACGCCGCGGTCCCGGCCGCCGGCTACCACGACGACGTCCACGGCGACCCGGCGTGGCGCGCGCAGCTGACGGCCCTGATGGCCGAGGAGCTGCGGGCGGAGCTGGCGGGCCCCGCCGCGCGATGAGCGTGCGGGTCGACGGCGAGGACCTGGACGCCGCCCCGCGCGCCGGGCAGTGCCTGCGGACGTACCTGCGCGAGCGCGGCCGGTTCGGCGTCAAGAAGGGCTGCGACACCGGCGACTGCGGCGCCTGCACGGTCCACGTCGACGGCGCCCCGGTCCACTCGTGCGTCTACCCCGCGGTGCGGGCGCAGGGCCGCGACGTCACGACGATCCACGGCCTCGGGACCGCGGCGGCGCCGCACCCGGAGCAGGACCGGTTCGCCGGCGCGCAGGGCTTCCAATGCGGCTTCTGCACCGCCGGCATGGTGATGACGGTCGCCGCGCTGGACGAGTCCCGGCGCTCCGACCTGGCCCGCAGCCTGAAGAGCAACGTCTGCCGCTGCACCGGCTACCGGACGATCGAGGACGCGATCGCCGGGGTCGTCAACGTCGACGCCGAGGAGGGCGAGCCGGCCGCCGGCCGCAGCATCGCGGCGCCCGCCACCGCCGGCGTCGTCACCGGCACGGTCCCGTTCACGATGGACCACGACGTCGTGGGGCTCCTGCACGCCGCGCTCCTGCGGTCCCCGCACGCGCACGCGCGGATCCGCTCGATCGACGTCGCCGCGGCGCGCGCGCTGCCCGGCGTCCGCCTGGTCCTCACCCACGAGGACGCGCCGCAGCAGCGCTACTCCACGGCCCGCCACCACGCCCGCCACGACGACCTCGACGACACGCGCCTCTTCGACGACGTCGTCCGCCACCACGGCCAGCGGGTCGCGGTCGTGGTCGCCGACACGCTCGGGATCGCGCAGGAGGCCTGCCGCCGGATCGCCGTGGACTACGAGGTCCTCCCGGCCCTGGTCGACCCCGAGCGGGCGACCGCCCCGGGCGCGCCGCTCGTGCACCCCGAGAAGGACCCGGCGGACTCCCGGATCGCGGACCCGTCGCGCAACGTCGCGGCCGAGGTCCACTCCCACATCGGCGACGTCGACGCCGGGCTGGCGGCGGCCGACCACGTCCACGACGGCGTCTACACCTCGCAGCGGGTCCAGCACGCGCACCTGGAGACCCACGGCGCGACGGCCTGGCTCGACGACGAGGACCGGCTGGTCGTTCGCACGTCGACGCAGGTGCCGTTCCTCGTCCGCGACGAGCTGGCGTTCCTGCTCGGCCTGCCGCGCGACCGCGTGCGGGTGATCGCGTCGCGCGTCGGCGGCGGCTTCGGCGCGAAGCAGGAGATGCTCGTCGAGGACGTCGTCGCCCTCGCCACCCTGCGCACCGGCCGCCCGGTCCGGCTGGAGCTGACGCGCGAGGACCAGTTCGCCGCGGCGACGACGCGCCACCCGATGCGGATCCGCGTCCGGATCGGCGCCCGTGCCGACGGGACCCTGACCGCGGTCTGGCTCGACGTCCTCTCGAACACCGGCGCCTACGGCAACCACGCGCCCGGGGTCCTCTTCCACGGTTGCAACGAGTCGCTCGCGGTCTACTCGTGCGCGAACAAGCGCGTGGACGGCGTCGCGGTCTACACCCACACGGTGCCCGCGGGCGCCTTCCGCGGCTACGGCCTGAGCCAGACGACCTTCGCGATCGAGTCGGCGATCGACGAGCTCGCCCGCGGCATGGACCTCGACCCGATGGAGCTCCGCGCCCGCAACGTCGTGCGCCCGGGCGTGCCGATGATCTCGATCACCGAGGACGAGGACGACGTCGTCTACGGCTCCTACGGCCTCGACCAGTGCTTGACCCTCGCGCGGGAGGCCCTGGCGCGGCCGCTGCCGGGACCGCCCGGTCCCGTGCCGACGCGGCTGCCGGGATCGGCGGGTCCTGTGCCGACGCCGCAGCCGGGACCGGCCGCTGCCCTGCCGATGGCGGCGCGATCCGCGTCGGCCGTCCCGGGGACGCAGACGTCTCGCGGCGGTATTCCTCTGGTGAATGGATCCAACCACCAGGCGCATACGGCCGGAGAGATCACCGTCCCCGGGTCCGCAGGGCGGTCGCCCGTCCCCCTCGACCGCGATCCCGCCGCCCACGGCCTCGGCCCCGACTGGCGGATCGGCGAGGGCTCCGCGCTGTCGATGATCGACACGATCCCGCCGAACGGCCACCACGCCGACGCGACCGTGACGCTCCTGCCCGACGGCCGCTACCGGCTGATGATCGGCACCGCCGAGTTCGGCAACGGGACCGCGACGGTCCATCGGCAGCTCGTCGCCACCGCGCTCCACACCACGACCGACCGGGTCCTCGTCACCGCGTCCGACACCGACGCCGTGACCCACGACACCGGCGCCTACGGCTCGACCGGCACGGTGGTCGCCGGCCGCGCGGCGCTGCGCGCAGCGACCGCTCTCCGCGACCGGCTGCTGGCCGCCGCGGGCGTGCTCGCCGGTCGCGGCGAGCGGGTGCTCGCCGC
>NZ_JBFAPC010000218.1:0-7502 GCF_040675535.1 Patulibacter sp. NPDC049589
GCGTGCCGGATCCGCTCGAGGAACGCCGGGGATCCGAAGCGCTCGGGGGCGACGTAGAGGAGCTTGACGTCGCCGGCCACGGCCCGGTCGACGGCTTGGCGTCCTCGTCCTTGGCCTTCGCCTGCTCCTTCGCCTCGCGCTGCTTGCGGCGCTCGTTGGCGGGGCCGCCGGTCTTCGACGTCACGACGGGGAGGTCGAACGTCTTGCCGTTGAACGCGGCGAACGCCTGGCCGGTGTCGAGGACCGAGGGCTTCGTCCGCTCGTCGTAGGCGCCGGTGCTCGTCAGGCCGCCGCTGGCGCGCTGCTGGTAGTCGGTGAGGCCCTGGCGCAGCGTCTTGCCGGTCGGGGTCCGGAGCGTCGGGAGCCCGAGCGCCTGCAGCGCCTGGATCGCGAACGCCGTCGCCGGGACCGACGACTTGTAGACGCCCTTGTCGAGGCGCGTGTCCTTCAGCAGCCCGCCGTCGTTGCCCTGCGCGGCCTGCAGGTAGGCGACGCCGCTCGTGACGGGCGCGTCGCCCTGCTTGGCCTGGCCGGTGGCGACGAGCGCCTGGAGGACGAGGGCCGTCGACGAGGTGTCCGCGTTGCCCGACGGGCCCCAGGCGCCGTCCGAGGTGACGGTGTCCAGCAGCGCCTGGCCGGCCGCCGAAGCCGCCTTCGTCGACGCCGAGGAGCCGTCGGCCAGCAGCCCGAAGATCGCCAGGGCCGTGCCCTCCGGGTCGGTGCGGGCGACGTCCTTGGACAGCCGCGAGCGCAGCGTCGCCGCCGGGTCGCCGTACTGCGTGACGCTGAGCTTGCCGCTGCTGCGCACGAGGGCCAGCAGGCCCAGGTCGCCGATCGACCGGTAGCTGGACCGGTGGGCGATGAGGTACTCGTCCGCGGAGCGGCCGCCCTTCAGCCACTCGTCCTTCGGGTTCTTGCCCGCGGCGAGCAACGCGACGGACGCCCACAGGGACGTCTCGGGGTCGGACTTGCGGCCTTGGCGGAGGCCGAAGCCGCCGTCGCGGTTCTGGGCGTCCTCGACGAATCCGGCCGCGCGGGAGGCGTTGCCCGCGGCCGCCGCCCGGCCCGGGGACACGACCGCACCGGCCGCGAGGACGACGGTCAGCAGCAGCGCCAGGAGGCGCCGCGGGAGGGCGGATGAGCCGGCGAGGCTCGGGAGGTCTGGGAAACCACGGTCGTGCACGTTCGGAAAACAGTACCGAAAACAAGTCTGCTTTCACGTATTTGGGCGCGATACGCTTCACGGGCCATGTCTGACGCCACTCTCAGCAGCCCCGGACCCGCGGCCGCGCCGTCGTTCTTCGCGTTCCCCAATCCGGTCAACGAGGTCGCGGCCCGGACGATCGCGCTCGGCGTCGTCGTCCTGAGCCTCGTGGCGCTCGTGCTGCAGCTCGAGTGGCTCGTGGTGCTGATCGCGCTGGGTTTCCTCGCGCGCGTCGCGGCCGGCCCGAAGGCCAGTCCGCTGGGGCTCCTCGCCACGCGCGTGATCGTCCCGCGCCTGGGCATGGCGCCCCGGCCGACCGCCGGCCCGCCGAAGCGCTTCGCCCAGGCGATCGGCGCGACGTTCTCCGTCGCCTCGGCCGTCCTGCTGCTCCTGGTCGACGCGGACCTCGCCGGCTGGATCGTCCTCGGCGCCCTCGTCGGCGCCGCGTTCCTGGAGGGGGCGCTCGGGATCTGCCTCGGCTGCCGCGCCTTCGCCGTCCTGATCCGGCTCGGCGTCGTCCCGGAGGACGTCTGCGAGGCCTGCAACGACATCTGGTCGCGGCCGGGCGTCACCCGGCCGGGCGCTGACGCCTAGGGAGACCGTCGGAGCCGGACCGCGTACCGGGCGGCCCGCCGCTCAGCGCGCGCAGCGGGTCCGCCGGACGTCAGTCGCCGTCGGGCACCGCGTTGAAGAGCAGCGTCGCGAACGTCTGCTCCGCGTCGTCCAGGGCCGGCGGGGCCTCGTCGGCGGCGACGTGCGCGCACATCGTGGAGTGGATCATCGTCAGCGCCATCTCCGCCTGGATCGGCTCGGGCACGTCGTCGCGGACGTCGCCGAGGAGCGCCAGGACGCGGTCGCGATGCGCGGTGCGGGTCCGCTGGACCCGCTCGTCCCGGCCGGTCGTGACGAAGTGCATCTCGAGCGCCTCCGGGTTGGAGCGCATCTCGGCGTAGCAGCCGCGCACGGACGCGAAGAGCGCGGCCTGCCACGTCGGGGCGTCGCGCAGCAGCGGGCGGCTCCGCGCGAAGACCCGGTCGAGGACGCGCTGGTAGGCCGCGATGTCCGGCTCGGCCACCTGCCCCGCGCGCCGCATCAGCCGACGCCCGGATCCGTGGAGGGGCGCAGCTGCATGAGGCAGAACGCGAGCAGGTCGTCGCGGAGCTCCTCGAGGTCCTCCGTCTCGCCCGCCAGCACGCGCTTGTAGATCACGTCGTAGATCGCGCCGACCAGGCCCTCGGCGGTCAGCCGGGGGAGCGGGGCGCCGAGGAACGTGATCGCCGCGTCCTCGAGCAGGACGGCGAAGCGCTGCATGTGCGCGTCGCGGCGCTCCAGCGCCTCGGGCCCGACGATCAGCACCTCGACGATCAGGAGCTTCGCGACGGCGGGGTCGCGGGCGAGCCCGCCCAGCACCGCCCCGAGGCCCTTACCGACGGCCTCCGCGAGGTCCCGGGCGCCGGCCGCCGCGCGGACCGCGTCGTCGAAGAGCCGGCCGGCCTCCGCGTCGTACGTGCGGTGGAACGCCTCCTCGCGACCGGAGAACTGCTCGTAGAAGGTGCGGCGCGAGACGCCGGCGCGAGACGCGATGCGCTCGACGACCGCGATCGGGAAGCCGTGGGTGGAGACGACCTCGACCATGGCGCCCATCAGCCGGGCGCGCTGGTTCTCGACGATCACTTCGCGCGGGAGCCCGTGGCGCCCCGTCGGGAGCCGCGCACCGTCGAGCAGGTCGAGCCGGGCCTCGGGGCCGAGCAGTCCGGTGCCGATCTCCTCGCGCTGAGCCACGGCACAGAGCGTAGCGCCGTCCGCGGCGATCGCAACGGGATGACGCCGGCGCGCCACCACAGGGCGGCCCGAGCCCCGCCGGTCCCGGGCGCGTCCTCGACCCGGGACGCTCGGGCCGGGGCCCGGCCCGGTCAGGTGCTCAGGCCTTGCCCATCAGCGCCCGCTCGATGAGGTCGATCGAGGACTCCAGCTGCTCGACCGTGGCGTCCTGGACCCGGCTGATCCCGATCTGCTTGTTGACCCAGGCGTTGACCTCGCGCTGCGTCGCCCGACGGGTGCGGCCGAGCTCGCCGACCAGGCGGTGGCGGGTCTCCCGCAGCCGCTGGCGCTGCTGCCAGAGCGGGACCTCGGTGGCCGCGAAGCCCGCGACGCCACCGGCGTCGAAGGCGTGGCCACCCGGCCCGGCCCCGACCGGCTGGATCGGCGCGCCCGTCGTCGTGCCGGTGCTCATCCCCGTGGTCAGGGCCGGCGACTGCGGCTTCAGCGGCGTCGAGCCCCCGAAGAGGTCGAGCTGCGCCTCGGGCGCCATGTCGGCGTTCAGGGCCTTGAACTCGGCCACGAGGCCGAGCTCGTCCTCCGGCTTCTCGCCCGGCTCGTCGAGCAGCTGCTCGGGGGCGTCCGGGTCGGCGTCCTCCTTGCGGCGCAGGAACGGCACGAGCTCCTTGGCGATCTCGCCCGCGTGGGCGCGCAACGTCGGCTCCGCCGGGATGTAGAGCCAGGAGCCCTCGATCGGCCGGTTCGGGATCGTCCGCACGAAGCGCCCGACGATCTGCCGGAAGATCATCGCCGTCTTCGACGCGGTGGCGTACACGCCGACCCGCAGGCGCGGGATGTCGACGCCCTCGGAGACCATGTTCACGGCCACGATCCACGGGTCCGTGCTGTGGGTGAACGCCTCGAGCTTGCGGTGGGCGGCCTGGTCGGTGTGCATGACGACCACGGGCGGCGTGCCGGTGATGCGGTGCAGCGTCGCGGCGACCTTGCGGGCGTGGTCGCCGTCGGCGGCGACGACGAGGCCGCCGGCCTCGGGGTGCGAGTCCGCCCGCAGTCGGGCGAGGCGCTGGTCGGCCTCGCGGAGGATCTTCGGCAGGGCGCCCTCGAGGTCCGTCGAGATCGCCGTCCGGTAGCGGCGCGCGCGCTGGTCGGAGGAGACCGCGTCGGCGAACGACGCCTCGACCGTCTCGTCACCGGACTGCCACGACATCGTGCCGTCGAACGGGATGAACGACACCGGCCGGCAGACCCCGTCGCGGACGGCGTCGGCGTACCCGTAGGCGTAGTCGGGCTGCGTGACGCCGTCGCTGTCGTACTCCACGCCCGGGATCGCGGACGCGTCGGAGCGGAACGGGGTGCCCGACAGGAGCAGCCAGCGGCGGGCCTTGCGGAACGCCAGGTCGAAGCCCTTGCCCCACGCGAGCTCCTCGCCGAGGTGGTGGGCCTCGTCGGCGATCACGATCGTCGACTCGGTGCACTGGCTCGCGAAGCGCTCGGCCGACATCGCCACGCGCGCGTAGGTGACCGCGACGCCGTGGAAGCCCGCCGGCGGCGTCAGCTCGGGCGCGTCCGGGGCCAGGTGGACACCCAGGCGCGCGGCGGCCTCGGCCCACTGGCGGGTCAGGGGCGCCGTCGGGCAGATCAGCGCGATGCGGTCCGCCTGGCGGGCGTAGAGCATGCGGACGGCCTGCTCGAGGGCGGGTCGGGTCTTCCCGGCGCCCGGCGCGGCGGCGATCAGGAAGACGCCGCGATCCCACGCGGACATCTTCTCGAGGACCTCCTGCTGCCAGACGCGCAGGCCGGGGGGAGTGGGCAAGGCGGTGGTCACGCGACCGACCATCTTGGGGGATTCCTCGGACGGCTGAGAAGCGCCTGCTCCTGTACGTGTTGCGTGGCGGACGGGGTCCCCGCCGGGCGTCGGGGCCACCCCTCGGACGGTCGATCACGTGGCGCCTCCCCGCTAGGGTGCGCGCCATGGGACAAGTCATCGTCGTCATCGTCGTGGTGCTCCTCGCCGCGCTGGTCCTCGTGTGGGCCCGGCGCAAGGTCGCGGCCGACGGCGGGGGGCTCCTGCCCGCTCCGAGCGACCCGCTCGCCGAGGGCCCGGGCGGCCCGCTGGAGGGCCTCGGCGTCGGCGCCGTCGTCTCCCACGGCGGCCACGACTACGTGGTCCGCGGCGAGATCCGCTTCAACGAGGACGGCTCGAAGTGGACGGAGTACCACCTCGACGCGGGCGGCGACGTGAAGACGTGGCTCTCGGTCGACGTCTCCGACGGCACGGACGTGGCGTTCTGGCAGGGCGTCGAGGCGCCCGGCGACCTCGCGCCCGACCGCGGGTCGGTCACCCACGAGGGCCGCACCTACAAGAAGATCGAGTCCGGCCGCGCGGCGTACGCGACCGTCGGCACCACGGGCCTGCCGCCCAGCGGGCAGGCCTGGTACGCCGACTACACGGCCGAGGGCGGGCGGCTGCTCGGCTTCGAGCGGTGGTCGCAGGACGGCTCGTGGGAGGTCTCCACCGGCACCGCCGTGGCCGCCCACCTGCTCGAGATCTACCCCGCCGGCACGGCCGCCGGGGGCGCCGCGTGAGCGACGCCGCCGCACCCGGCGCGCCGTCACCGGGCGCCGACCCCGTCGCCAAGGCGAAGGAGGCCCTCGACGCCGCGCGCGAGTCGATGGCGGCGCTCGTCACCGTCCGGGCCCGCGCCCTCCAGGAGGCGCGGCGCCTGCGCGACCGGGCCGAGGCGCCGGAGCGCGAGGCGCTGGTGCAGGACGCCGCGCTGCAGGAGCGCCGCGCCGTCGCGCTGGAGCCCCGGATCGAGCAGCTGCGCGACCTCTCCCGCCGGGCCGAGGTCGCCTACGAGGCGCTGCGGGCCGACCGCGGCGCGGACGACACCGCTCCCGACGACGACCCGGACGAGACCGACTGACGTGCGCGCGTCGATCGACGTCCCCTTCCGCGACGCCGCCGCGGCCGACCTCGGGTGGGCGCTGGAGTCCGGCGCGCCATCGGCGCCGGGGCTCGCGCACCTCGACCTCGCCGCCGGGCCCTTCGCCCTGCGGCTGCACGTCCTCGGCGCGTCCCACGCGGTCGAGCTCGCCCTGCCCGGCGGGGCCGTGGTGACCGAGACCGTCGCCTGCGGGCTGGCCGCCGGCCGCGCGCTGGCCGGCGCCCCGGAGCGTCTGGAGGTCCACGGCCTGTCCTACGGCTTCACCGCCCACGTCGACGTCCCCGGCACCGCCGCCGTCGTCGCGCTGGCCGACGAGCTGCTCGCCGCGCTGGCCGAGGATCCCCACGGCATCGTCGCGACGTTCCCCGGGGCGCCCGGCGCCGCGACCGGCCTGCGCGCCCGCGTCGAGCCCGACGGCGTCGCGTGGGACACCTGGCACCTCTACCCCGAGCGCGGCGAGGTCGTCCGGACCCGGTCGACCGCGGCGCCGGCGGACGCCCCGTCCGAGCCGGATGCCGGCGCGACCGCGGGCGCCACGCCCCTCGCGACCGCCGGCGCGGAGGCCCACCGATGAGCCTCGGCGGCAGGTCGCTGATGTCGGTCGTCGTCGGCGGGGTCCTCGCGATCGTCGCCGTCGGCCTGCTCATCGGAGGCCTGTCCTCGTGCGGGTCCTCCCCGCGCAGCTGGGTCAAGGACCACTACACGGCCGCGGGCAAGCGCAACGGGACGGACCTGTACCGGACCTCGCAGCGCGTCGACCGGGTCACGAAGGACCTCACCGGCGCGTGGAAGCCCGCGGACCGCCTGACCGATCCGGGCGGCGTCTTCCTCCGCTACCAGGACGACCTGATCGCGATCCGGCCGCGCACCGGGGGCGGGACGGAGATCAGCGGCGTCGACGTAGCTGCCGTCCGCGATCTTCATGTACGGGTGGGCGATGTGCGCATCGGTCAGCCACTGCGGCCGGGTGTAGAACGCCGAGCCGGTCATTCCGCAGCGCCGGAAGATGTGCTGCTCGACGTAGTCCCCATAGGTCTGGCCGCTGACGGCCTCCACGATCAGCGCGGGTATGGCGGTCTCCGCTCCGGCGTGCGAGGTGTTCGGGAGGCCGGGCGTGCCGACCAACCTCGCCTGCCGGGCCCAGCGCTGCTGGTAGTCGTGGACCTCGGCCCGGCTCCGGAAGATCCGGTGGATGTCCTCGTCGGGGGTGTTCAGGCTGGATGTGCCGGAGAGCATGTGGTGGATGGTCACCCGCTTGGCGAGGTCACTCTCGAAGCCGGTCAGGTGGTCGGCGATCGTGTCGTTCAGGTCGAGCCTGCCCTGCTGCGCGAGTTGCAGGATCGCGACCGCGTTGAACGGTTTGCCCGCCGAGCTGAGCGTGAACGAGATGCCCTCGTGGTTGCGGATCCCCTTCTCAGCGTCGGCCATGCCGTAGCTGTGTGACAGCACCGTGCGGCCGCGGTGCGACAGCACCACCACACCGCAGAACCTGCCTTCGGCGGCGAGCCGCGCCACGTACCGGTCGTAGGCTCCGCCAGGCAGTGTGCCCCGCGGGATCCGGTCGTGCCGGG
>NZ_JBFAPC010000219.1:0-7414 GCF_040675535.1 Patulibacter sp. NPDC049589
GGCGCGTCCCGGGAGGCGGGCCCTCGGGGGACGGCGTCCCCGGGGTCACCGCTGGGACGCCCGCGGGCGCCGGCGCCCGTCAGGCCGGGGCCGGCGACGGGCCGTGTGGTCGGTGGTCGTCGTCCACCGGGACGACCTCGGCGTCCGGCGACGGGCGGCCGATGGCCGCCAGCGCGACGGCGCCCGGCAGGGCCGGCAGCCAGGTCGACACGAGCCGCTGCGTGAGGCTCGCGAGGATGGCGACGCCGCCGGGCACGCCGAACGCGACCAGCATGCCCAGCAGGCCGGCCTCGACGCCGAGGCCGCCGGGGATCGGCAGCAGGTTGGCGACCTGGCCGATCAGGTAGGCCATGCAGATGTCGAGCATGTTCGGCGAGGCGCCGAACGCGTGGCAGGCCGCCCAGAGGACGGCGGCGTCGGCCAGCCACCAGAGGGCGCCGCCCAGGATCGCCGGATCGCGCTCGCGGACGACCGTCGAGACCGTGTGGACGCCGTCGTCCAGCGTGGCCGGGATCGAGGCCAGGACGCGTGCGACCCGGCCCTCGCGCTCCGAGGTCGAGTCCGCCAGGCGCCGCAGCAGCGGGCGCCCGAGGCCCGCGACGACCAGGATCAGCACCGCGATGCCGGCCGGCACGATCGTGATCGCGTTGTGGCCGTGGCCGGCGACGAAGAGCGCCAGGCCCGTCACCGCGATCAGCAGGATGAACCAGACGTAGATGATCGCGATCTGCGCGGCGACGGTCGCGGCGGCGTGTCGCGCGTCGAGGCCGTGGCGGCGCAGCGCGAAGGTCGTCGACGCGATGCCGCCCGCGCCGGCGGTCGCCAGGAGGCGCGTCGCCGCGACGCCGGCCAGCACGATCCGCCAGCTCGTGAACCGCGGCAGCCGCAGCCCGGCGCGGCGCGCGGTGGCGTTGAAGACGAGGACGTACCCCGCGAACGAGAAGCCCTCGAGGACGACAGCGACGATCAACCACACCGGGTCGCCGGTGCGAACCTTCTGCCACGTCTCGTTCAGGAACCCGACGTGCGGGGCGAGCAGCCGCACGACGACGATCAGCACGAGCATCACCCCGATCCCGATCACGACCCGCTTGAAGAGGCCGCGGATGGCGGGCGCCTCGTCGTGGGTCGGCGGGCCGCTGGGCTCCTCGATCGACGCGGGGTCGGACGGGTCGCGCGGGAACGGGTGTCCCGTCTGACTTGGTCGCTGATTGGGGTCGGGAGGGAACACGGGGGACCGTGCATCGACCGTCGGACCGGCCGACACGCCAGGAGGCTCGTCCGCTCCGGACGAGCTGTGCCGCCCGAGCTGCACCTGTGCATCCTCGCACGCGGGCACCGTGGGCGCGATCGCAGGGGCGATTCGCCCGCCCGAACCGGCGGTCCGCCCTCCGGTTCCGGGGCGGGCGGGCGCCCCGGTATCGTCGCCCCCTTGCTGCGCTTCGTCACCACCGCCGACACCGAGATCCTCGCGACGGCCGCCGCGGTCCCGCTGCTGCCGGAGGACTTCCCGGCCGTCCGCTGCGCGAATCCCGCGCAGCACCTCGACGCGGCGACGCTGGTCGACGGCCTGCTGGACGGCGCGCGCGTCGTCCTCGTGCGCCTGCTCGGCGGCCGGCGCGCGTGGGAGGAGGGCTTCGACCTCCTGCACGCGCGCTGCGTGGCCGACGGGATCGCGCTGGTCGCCGTCGGCGGCGAGTCCGAGCCCGACGCCGAGCTCGCCGCCCGCTCCACCGTCTCCTCCGGCGTCGTCGCCCAGGCGCACGACTACCTGCGCCACGGCGGCGTCGAGAACACCGCGCAGCTGCTGCGCTTCCTCGGCGACACGCTGCTGGTCCGCGGCGACGGCTTCGACGCGCCGCGGGCGCTGCCGGAGCACAGCGCGTGGGACCCGGAGCGGGGCGACCTCTCCGTCGACGACGCGCTCGCCGCCGCCCGCGGGCGGATCGCCGCCGCGGAGGCCGCCGGCGACGCCTCGCCCGTGCTCGGCGGGGCGGACGCCCAGGTGACCGACCCGGCGCTGCGCTCGGGCGCCCTCGGGCTGCCCGTCGCCGACCGCCCCGTGGTCGGCATCGTCTTCTACCGCTCGCACCGCACCGCCGGGAACACCGGCTTCGTCGCGACGATCGCCGCGGCCGTCGCGGCCGAGGGCGGCGTCCCGCTGCCCGTGTGGTGCTCGTCCCTGCGGCCCGGGACCGACGGCCGGATCGCGGCGCTGGACCTGCTGACGGTCGAGGCCGGCGCGGCAGGCGACCGCGGCACCGACGCCGGCCCGGCGGCGGACCACGCGGCGGCCGACGCCGACGGTCCCGCGTCCCGCGTTCCGATCGTCGACGCGCTGCTGACCACCGTCCTCGCGTCCGGCGGCTCGAACGCCGGAGACGCCAAGACCGTCTCCGCCACCCACCCCGACGCGGACTCCGACGACGACGGCCGCAACGACGCGTGGCAGACGTGGGACGTCGCGCAGCTGGAGGAGCTGGGCGTGCCGGTCATCCAGGCCGCCGCGGCGACGCAGTCCCGCGAGCGCTGGGCCGAGAACCCCGCGGGCCTGACGCCGCTGGACGTCGCGATGCAGGTCGCGATCCCCGAGTTCGACGGTCGCATCCTCGGTGGCGTCGTGTCGTTCAAGGAGCGCGAGGCGCCCGCCGTCGCCGCGGGCCCCGCGGCCGGGGCGGACGACGACGACGCCGCGCAGCCCGCGACCGCCGCCGGGAGCGCCGTCGCCGACGTCGGCACCCCGGTCATGCGCTACGTCGCCGACCCCGCGCGCGCCCGCCGGGTCGCCGGGCTCGCCGTCCGCCACGCCCGCCTGCGCCGCCTGCCCGCGGCCGAGCGCCGGATCGCGATCGTCCTCTCCTCCTCCCCCACGAAGCACTCGCGGATCGGCAACGCCGTCGGCCTCGACACGCCCGCGTCGGCCGTCGAGCTGCTGCGCGCGCTGATCGCGGACGGCCAGCGCGTGGACGCGTCGTCGATCCCCGCGCTGCAGGAGGCGCTCGACGCGCCGAGCATCACCGCCGCCGAGGCGACCGCGGCCGGCGAGGCGCTGATCCACGCGCTGATCCAGCGCGGCGGGCACGACCCGGAGCTGCTCACCGACGACCAGCTCGCCGCCAACCCGTACCGCCTGCCGGGCGCCGAGTACGCAGCCTGGTTCGCGACCCTTCCCGAAGGACTGCGCTCGATCGTCGAGCGCGACCACGGCCCCGGCTACGTCTTCGACGACGGTGCGCCCGCGCTCGGCGCCGACGGCCGCCCCGTGACCTCCGACGCGAAGGGCCGACCGCGCGCGGGCACCTGGACCGCCGGCGGCCGGGCGGGCATCGTCCCCCAGTACACGTTCGAGGGCGACGTCGTCGTCGCCGGCATCGAGCTCGGCGACGTGTTCTTCGCCATCCAGCCGCCGCGCGCCACCAGCGAGGAGGACGCCGCCGCGCTCTCCCACGACGCGTCGCGCGCCGCGCCGCACCACTACTTCGCCGTGTACCGCTGGCTCGAGGCAGCGTGGGGTGCGGACGCGATGGTCCACCTCGGCAAGCACGGCACGCTCGAGTGGCTGCCGGGCAAGTCGATCGGCCTGTCGTCGGAGTGCCACCCCGACGCGATCCTGGGCTCCCTGCCCCTGGTCTACCCGTTCGTGGTCAACGACCCCGGCGAGGGCGTCCAGTCCAAGCGCCGGGTGCACGCGACGATCGTCGACCACCTCGTCCCGCCGATGATGCGCGCGGAGACCTACGACGAGCTGCAGGAGCTCGAGCACCTGCTCGACGAGTACGTCCGCATCGAGGCGCTCGACCCCGAGAAGCTCCCCGCGCTGGCCCGCCGGATCTGGGAGGTCGTCCGGTCGGCGGACCTCCACCACGACCTCGGCCTGCACGACGACGAGCTGGCGGCCTTCGAGGGCACCGGCGCCGGAGGGGACGCGGCCGAGCTGCAGCACCACCTCGAGCACCTCGTCTCCGACATCGACACGTACCTCTGCTCGATCAAGGACCTCCAGGTGCGCGACGGGCTGCACGTGCTGGGCCGCGTGCCCGACGAGGAGCAGCTGCGCGGGCTGGCCGTCGCGATCATGCGCCTGGGCTCCGGCGACCTGCCCGGCCTGCGGGTCGTCGTCGGCCGCGCGTTCGGGCTGGACGAGGACGCGCTGGTGGCCGCCGGGGGCGCACGGCTCCCCGCGCCGGCCGTCGCGGCGGACGACCCCTTCGCCGCGCGCCTCGGATCCGACGACGCCGGGCCGGGCGCCCGCGCGCGGGCCGGCGCGGACGCCCCCGCCGCCCGGGCCGCGGGCTCCGGCGCCGGTCTGCCGACCACCGACTCCCCCGACCTCGCGGCCCTCGTCGACCGCTTCCCCGGCCCGGCCGCGACGGCCGGCGACGTCGTCGACCGCCTCGACGCCGCCCAGCGTGCGCTGATCGACGCGCTCGGCGACGCCGGCTGGCCGTCGGACGCGGTCGCGATCCGCGACCTGACGGCCGGGACGCTCGGCCGCGGCCACGGCGAGACCGAGCGCGTCCTCCGTTACGCCGCGAGCGAGGTCGTCCCGCGGATCCGCCGCTCGACCGAGGAGCTGACGCACGTCGTCGGCGCGCTCAACGGCCGCTACGTGCCGTCCGGGCCCTCGGGGTCGCCGACGCGCGGTCGTCTCGACGTCCTGCCGACGGGCCGCAACTTCTACGGGGTCGATCCGAAGGCGCTGCCGTCGCAGCTCTCGTGGGACACCGGCCGCAGGCTGGCGGACGACCTCGTCCGTCGGCACGTCGAGGAGGAGGGCCGGGCGCCGGAGCAGATCGGCATCGTCGTCTGGGGCACGGCGAACATGCGCACGCACGGCGACGACATCGCGGAGATCTTCGCGCTGCTCGGCGTCGAGCCGGTCTGGCACCGCGAGACCCGGCGCGTGACGTCGCTGCGCGTGGTCCCCCTGGAGGAGCTCGGCCGGCCGCGGATCGACGTCACCGTCCGCATCTCGGGCTTCTTCCGCGACGCGTTCCCGCAGCTGATCGCCCTGATCGACGAGGCCGTCGCGACCGTCGCCGCGCTGCCGGAGTCCGACGAGGAGAACTTCGTCGCCAAGCACGTCCGCGAGGACGAGGCGCGCCTGTTGACCGACCTGCTCGAGCAGGCGGCGCTCGGCGGGGACGCGCAGAGCGAGGCCGCGACCGCCCAGCGCGCCAAGGCACGCCGGCGCGCCACGACCCGCATCTTCGGGTCCAAGCCCGGCACCTACGGCGCCGGGCTGCTGGAGCTCGTCGACAACCGCAGCTGGCACGACCAGGGCGACCTGGCCCGCGTCTACGAGGCCTGGGGCGGCTACGCGTACGGCAAGGGCCTCGACGGGGCCGAGGCCCACGCGTCGATGCGCGAGCAGTTCGGCCGCATCGAGATCGCGGTGAAGAACCTCGACACCCGCGAGCACGACATCTTCGACTCCGACGGGTACTTCCAGTACCACGGCGGCATGGTCGCGATGGTCAAGGCGATCACCGGCCAGGAGCCCAAGGCGTGGCTCGGCGACTCCGCCGACCCGACGACCGTGGAGACCCGCACGCTGGCCGAGGAGGCCCGCCGCGTCGTCCGCTCCCGCGTGCTGAACCCGCGCTGGGTCGCCGGCATGATCCGCCACGGCTACAAGGGCGCGATGGAGCTGTCGGTCACCGTCGACTACCTCTTCGGCTACGACGCCACCGCCGGCGTCGTCGAGGACTGGATGTACGACAAGGTCACCGAGCGCTACGTCAACGACCCGGACGTCCGCGCGTTCCTCTCGCAGTCCTCCCCCTGGGCGCTGCGCTCGATCGCCGAGCGCCTGCTCGAGGCCGCGGACCGCGGTCTCTGGGCGGAGCCGGACGAGGCGCAGCTGCAGCAGCTGCGCGACGTCCTCCTGGAGGTCGAGGGCGAGGTCGAGGAGGCCGGGCAGGCGTAGGCGCCCGGCCGTCGGTCCGGGGCTGGTCGCCCTTCCGTCGCCCAGGGCGAGGGAATCGCAACCAGCCCGGCGCGGCCGGCCGGCGAGCTCCGCGATCAGCCGATCGTGGCGACCGGCGTCGCGACGAGGACCGCGTCGGAGACCGTCAGGTCGCCGCCGGCCTCGAAGCACAGGAGCGTCACGTCGGAGCCGGCCCCGGCGACCTCGACCGTGCCGAGGAGGGCGAGCGGGACGTCCTGGTTCGCCGACTCCGGGTCGAACTCCGCGCTGTCGATCGTCAGGAAGCCCGCCGTCCGTCGCAGGGTGCAGCTCGTCTGGGCCGTGCCCGCGGAGGACGCCGAGAGCTTCGCCTGGACGACGTAGCGGCCGGCGGGCAGGGTCTTCGCGAGGACCTGACGCGTCCCGGCACCGGTCACGGTGTGGGTATCGTCGGCGACGGTCAGGGCGCTGACGATCCCCGCCGGACCCTGCGCACCGGGCGCGCCCGCGGCACCGGCGGGGCCGGCGGGACCGCCGGGGCCCGCCGGGCCGACCGCGCCCGTCGCGCCGGTCGGTCCGGCCTTGCCGGCCAGGGACTTGACGGTCGCCGCGCTCAGGTCGGACGCCGTCAGCGACCGGTTCTTCACGTCGGCGCCGGTGACCGAGCTGTTCTTCAGGTCGGCGCCGGTGACCGAGCTGTTCTTGATCTGCGCGCCGGTGATGAGCTTCGCCGCCGTGGCGGTCCCGCCGAGGGCGAGGAAGAGGGCGAGCAGGGCGATGATCCCGGCGGGCCGGGGTCGGGGGAGACGCTTAGGCATCTGGGGACTCCTCTGGTGGGGGTGGTGGGGGCGACGACGTGGCCCGCTCGAGGGCGGCGGCCAGCCCGGTCCAGCCCCGAAAGGGCAGGGCCCGGCCGGCCGCGGTGCGCACCCGCCCCGCGATCGGCTCGACGACCTCGTCGAGCTCGAGCGTCAGGACGGTGGGCGCCCGGTCCGTCATCTCGACCACCGTCGCGCGTCGGCGCCCGCACGTCATGAGGGGGCCACCCCCCAATCGCTCGGCGCGGCGGTCGGTCCGCCGCGATGAGCGCACCGGGCACCGCGACCACGCCACGGTCGGCGGCCGTGCCGACGCCTCCCCGATGCGCGCCACGCCGAGCCAGCTCCGCGGACGCCGGGAAGGTCGGCCGATCCGTCACCCGTCGACGGCGAGCGCTCCCGGGAGGTCGTGGCGCGACGTGATTCCGAGCTTCCGGTAGACCCGGCCCAGCTGGTTCTCGACGGTCTTCGGCGTGACGTAGAGCTCCTGCGCGATCTCGCGGTTCGTGCGACCCGCCGCCGCGAGGCCCGCGATCCGCCGCTCCCCGGGGGTCAGCGCGTCGCGGCCGGAGAACTGCAGCCGCCGGGGCCGGGCGACGATGCTCTACCTCGTCCTCGGCGCCTTCCTGGTCCTCGCCGTCGGCGCCGCGCTCTTCCGCCGGCTCCAGCGCGACCTCGCGGTGATGCT
>NZ_JBFAPC010000220.1:0-7335 GCF_040675535.1 Patulibacter sp. NPDC049589
CGCGCCGCCTGCCGTCCTCCGCGCCGTCTGCCGCCTGCCGCGCCGCCTGCCCCCTGCCGCGCCGCCTGCCGTCCGCCGTCCGCCGTCCGCCGCGGGCGCCAGGCATCCGCGCCGGACGGGCGGCGGGGTCTGGTCAGGCTCCGGCGCGCCAGCGGTCCTGGAGGCTCTCCACGACGCCGGGGTCGGCGAGGGTGGTGACGTCGCCGAGGTCGCGCTCCTCGGCGATGTCGCGGAGCAGGCGGCGCATGATCTTGCCGGAGCGGGTCTTCGGCAGGTCCTGCGTCCAGACGATCCGCTTGGGGCGGGCGAGCTTGCCGATGCGGTCGGCGATCTCGGCGTTGATCTGCGCGCCGACCTCGTCGGTCGCTTCCACGGAGCCCTGGAGCGTCACGTAGGCGACGATCGCCTGGCCGGTCAGGTCGTCGGCCTTCGCGACGACGGCGGCCTCGGCGACGGAGGGGTGCGCGACGATCGCGGACTCGACCTCGGCGGTCGAGAGGCGGTGGCCGGAGACGTTGATCACGTCGTCGACGCGGCCGATGACCCAGATGTACCCGTCGGCGTCGATGCGGGCGGAGTCGCCGACGAAGTACGGGACGTCCTTCGCGCCGCCGGCACCCTGCTCGAACGTCTCCCAGTACGTCGACTTGTAGCGGTCGGGGTCCTGGTAGAGCGTGCGCAGCATCGACGGCCACGGCCGGGGGATCGACAGCAGCCCCTCGCCCTCGGTCACGAGCGTGTGCTTCTCGGCGTCCAGCACCTGCACCTCGTAGCCGGGCAGCGGCGTGCCGGCCGACCCGGGCTTCGCGTCGTCCACTCCGGGGAGCGTCGTGATGACGATCGAGCCGGTCTCGGTCTGCCACCAGGTGTCGACGACGGGGCAGCGCTCGCCGCCGACGACGTGCCAGTACCAGAGCCACGCCTTCGGGTTGATCGGCTCGCCGACCGACCCGAGCAGCTTCAGCGACGACAGATCACGCCCGGCGACGTGCTCGACGCCCCACTTCATCGCGGCGCGGATCGCGGTCGGGGCGGTGTAGAACTTCGTCACCTTCCGCTGCTCGATGATCTCCCACCAGATCCCCTTGTGCGGGTAGTCCGGGGCGCCCTCGTACATCACCGACGTGATCCCGTTGGCGAGCGGCCCGTAGACGATGTAGGAGTGGCCGGTGATCCAGCCGACGTCGGCGGAGCACCAGTAGACGTCCGGATCCGGCCCGCCCGCCCGCAGGTCGAAGACCTGCCGCAGGGTGGTGGTGACCCCGGTCAGGTAGCCGCCGGTGGTGTGCTGGATCCCCTTCGGCTTCGCGGTCGACCCGGACGAGTAGAGGATGAACATCGGCGCCTCGGCGTCCAACGGCACCGGATCGACCGGGTCCGCCGCGGCGACGACGTCGTGGAACCAGACGTCGCGGCCGTCCTGCATCGCGACGTCGTTGCCGGCGTTCTTGACGACGACGATGTGCTGCAGGCCGTCCAGGTCGGCGAAGTGCTTGTCGACCTCCGGCTTGACCGGCGCGGTCTTGCCCTTCCGCCGCCCACCGTCAGCGGTCACGAGGACCTTCGCGCCCGAGACCTCCATCCGCTCCGCGACCGACGTCGCGGAGAACCCGCCGAAGACGACGTTGTGGATCGCGCCGATGCGGGTGCAGGCGAGCATCGCGACGGCGACCTCGGGGATCATCGGCAGGTAGATCCCGACGACGTCGCCCTGCTGCACGCCGAGCTCGCGCAGCGCGCCGGCGAACTTCGCGGTCTGCTCCAGGAGCTCCGCGTAGGTGATGTCGCGGGTCTCGCCCTCCTCGCCGTGCCAGTGGTACGCGACGCGGTCGCCGTTGCCGGCCTCCACGTGGCGGTCCAGGCAGTTGTCGGAGACGTTGACCCGGCCGCCCTGAAACCACCGGTAGAACGGCGCGTCGCCGTCGTTCAGCGCGGTCTCCCACGGCGTCGTCCAGCGCAGCTTCCCGGCCTGCTCCTCCCAGTAGCCGACCGGGTCCTTCGCGGCCCGTGCGCGCAGCTCGGGGTCCGTGATCTCCGCATCGGCGGCGAACGCGGTCGGCGGCGCGAAGCGCTCCTGCGACAGCAGCTCCCCGAGGCGCGCCTCCACGCGCTCCTCGGTCAGGTCACGATTGGTCTCGGTACTCATCTCGGTGCGGCCTCCGTCGAGATCCAGGGCAGGCCGCGGGTTCGCGGCGTCCCCCGAACTTACATGGGTGCGCGCGGGCACAGACCGGGCGGGAGCGCCAGTCCCCGAGGTTCCCGCGAGTTGGCGCCTCAACGCGCTCGCGGCGTCGCGCGCGGGCTGCGTTCCTGACCCGGACGGCGACCCCCGGCGCCCCGGTCCGGTGTCCTCGCCGGGCACGCTCTGGGAATCACCGTTTCGTGATCGATTCCCAGAGCGTGCCCGGGTGGAGGGCTGATGCGGGTGGGCGGCGCGGGGCGGGCGGACCACGCGGGGCGGGCGGACCACGCGGGGCGGGCGGACCACGCAGAACAGGTGGACGACGCGGGGGTGGGGCCGCCGGCCCCGCGCCGACGGATCGCGCGGCGCGGCGCGGCGCGCGATACCGAACCGATCCCCGGGCGAGACGGAACCGCTCCGGGGTCGCGAGAAGGTGCATGCGTCGGACGGGGCGTTGGGGGACAACCCGGCCGACAGAACGGCCGCGCTCACTCGTGAGTGCGGCCGTTCGCCTTCTCGGGGTGTGCCGCTGCTCGCTCCTACGGGGCGCGTCCGCGCCGCGGCGGGGCACGCCGGGGTCATCCGTTCGTCCAGGACTTGGCGGCCTCCCGTCGTGATGTGGTCGTCCGCGCCGCATCTGTTCACGTGTCACAGACGGCGTTTCGCAACGACGCGGCGGTCTCCCGGGGATTCTCGGGGTCGCCGGCCGGTTGTGGCGTTTCACAGGCGCCACCGCAGTCGCGCGGCTACGGTCGCCGACTCGCGAGCCCCTCGGGATCGCCTGTGTGTTCATCTCTCCCAAGAACGGGGCCTCGCATGACGTTCGAGAACGTGCGGGTCATCCTCGTCGCGGCCATCATCGACGCCAACACGGCCACCACCTGGGGCGACGTCAAGGCGGCGATCGCCACCGGCGGTGCCGGCGTGAAGAGCGGCACGACGTCCGGGAAGGCGAACCTGGACGCCGCCTCCGCGCGGCCACCGGCCCCTCCCGCACCGCCGGACCTCCCGCACGACGGGAGGGTCCGGTCCCGACGCGCCGTCCCGGCGCCGGCTCCGGCCGGCCCGGGGCGGCGCGTCGTCGTTCCGGGGGCATGTCCCACCATCCCCGTCGGACGCCGGCCCGGCGCGTCGAGACCGCTCCTCAAGGCCGGAATCGGTCGCTGCCCGTGGGTGGACGGGCGGAAACGGAACGAATCTGCCCCGAGTAGACCCAATCGTTCGTCCAACCTGGCGCCTGGCCGCTCGGTGATGGGAAACGGTGTTGTCCGAAGGCGTTCTTGTGTTGTACACGGGCCTTCGGGGCCAACACCGGCCCCCGGACGTTCTGTGGACGGTGTTCACGTTGCCTTCAGATTCACCTCGGCTGCCGATCATCTGGCGCTGAGGTCCGAGCTCCCGGGGTAGTGTCGAGCTGTCGCGTGTCCGAGAGGTCCCGCGCGTGTGTAGTCATCCAGAGCATCCCCTCATAGAAAGGGCTTCGCGTGAACTTCAAGAACATGCGGGTCATCCTCGTCGCGGCCATCGTCGCGGCGCTTCTCGGCGGCGGCGTCGCCACCGCCAAGACCCTGATCAAGGGCAAGGACATCGCGAGCAACGCGATCACCGGCGCCAAGATCAAGAGCAGCTCCATCACGAGCTCGGACGTCAAGAACGGCTCGCTCAGCATCGGCGACCTGACGAAGGCCACCCAGAAGCTCATCCGCGCCAAGGGCACGGGCGACAAGGGCGCGACGGGCGCGACCGGCGCCACGGGCCCCGCGGGTTCGCAGGGCCCCGCCGGTCCGGCCGGCCCCGCCGGTGCGGGCTTCGATCCGTCGAAGGTCGGCGCGGCCACCTCGCAGATCGCGGGCTTCACGCCCTGGTACGACAGCTCCACGACGACGAAGGTGTCCTTCACCGACGCCGGACTGGTCATCGACAACGGCAAGAACGGCATCGGCGGCGTCAACCTGCCGATCCCGCGCGGCACGTCGCTGTCGTCGCTCGGCAGCATCAAGTACACGTCGGTCGCCACCGACGGCTCCGCTGCGCGCGGCGCGGTCCTCGCGATCGAGGTCTACACCCAGGGCGGCATCTACCAGTCGACGAACGACTACACGACGCTGTACCTGGCCCCGGCCGCTTCCGGTGAGACGGACGCGTTCGCGGACGCCAACCAGTGGGTCTCGACGCGTCCGGCGGCGTCCGGCACGCTCGCCAGCGCGACGTGGAAGCAGCAGCTCGCCGCGATCGGTGACCGCGCGGCCCAGAACAAGGCCATCGTCCTGAACGCCAGCGTCCGGACGTTCGGCAGCGCGTCGGATACCGACAAGTCGGCCACGGCCGCGCTCACGTCGGTGTCGCTCGGCTACCTGAACGCCGAGAAGCCGGTCACCTACTCCTTCGTGAAGTAGTCGGCCTGATCGTCGGGCGGCCGTTCGGCGGTCCGACGACGCGCGTTCCGCGCCGTCCGTACCCCGGTTCCCGGTGGTACGGGCGGCGCTTCGTCGTTTCGTGCCGGCATCGGACCCCGCCGGCACGTCTGCGACGCCTCGTCGTCGCGGGACCGCCGGCGGCGGGCGCGGCGCACGCCGATACCCAACCGATCCCGTTCCGCGACCGAAACGCTGCCCTCGGCCGCCACGATGCATCCATCGAACGGGGCGTTGGGGGACAACCCGCTCGACCAGGACGGCCGCGCCCGGCAACGAGCGCGGCCGTTCGTCGTTCTGGGCCGAA
This sequence comes from Patulibacter sp. NPDC049589, assembly GCF_040675535.1. Lineage (NCBI taxonomy): Bacteria > Bacillati > Actinomycetota > Thermoleophilia > Solirubrobacterales > Patulibacteraceae > Patulibacter > Patulibacter sp. NPDC049589. The sequence goes on from NZ_JBFAPC010000220.1 coordinate 4,904, forward strand.
GCCCGGAACCGGCCGCGGGGAGGGGCGGACATCCGCCCGATCTTCCGGCGCCCGGGCCCTGTGGGCGTGCGACCATCGGAGGTCGCGACGCCCGGTCCCTCCGACGGCCGGCGCCACCGGCACCGCACCCTGCCCGTGACCTCGCCCCACCTCCTCATGACCCGGACCCCCTCATCGCGTCGACGGACGCCCCGCCTGGCCGCCCTCGGCCTGCTCGCGCTCGCCGTCCCCGCGCTGGCCGCCCCGTCGGCGTCCGCGGCGGGCCGCAGCGCTGCGGCCTGCCGCACCGCGCTGTCGGCCACGCTCACCACGCACGACCCGACGCGGCTGATCGACCGCGCCGTCGCGCCCGTCCGCGTCCGCGTGGGGGAGGCGACGGCGGTCCGGGTCACCGTCACCCGCAAGGGCCGCACGATCGCGTCCGGCACGGCGGCGCGGTTGGCGCGGGGGACCACGTCGGTCGTCCTGAAGGTCCGCCGGGCCCCGGCCCCGGGAGCGCTCCGGATCCGCGTGACCGGGCGCGTGGCGGGCTGCGCCACCGCGTCGTCGACGTCGCCCTACCGGCTGCGCGCCGCGTCCCTGCCCGTCCGCGCGGCCCTGCGCGGGACGACGACGGTTGACGGGCGCTCCGTCGTCCGCGTCCTGCTGCGCTCCGTCGGAGGCCGCGTCACCAGCGGCGTGCGCGTGCGGCTCCTGAACGCCGGCGGCGCCCGGGTCGCGAGCACCAGTCTGAAGGGGCGGCTGACCGGCCTCGCCGAGGTCGCGCTGCGGTCGTCCGGGACGCTGCCCGCCGGCCGGTACCAGGTGGTCGTCAGCGGCCGCACGGGGTCCGCCAAGGTCGCCGGCAGCACGGAGCAGGCGATCACGGTCTCCGCCGTGACCAGCGACCCGTCCGCCGCGGTGGCCGAGCCGCCGCGCCAGCGCCCCGTCGTGGACTGGTCCGGGGCGAGCTCCGCCGGCCGCGACGTCGCGGGCTTCGTGATCCCCGGCATCGGCCACGGCGAGCTCGTCTGCAGTGCCGGCACCCAGTGGGTCCGCATCTTCCCGACGGACCAGACGCGCGAGGCGTCGATGCTGACCTGGACCTACCGGTCGTGGGACGGCAACGCCCAGGACGCCGAGAAGGCCTTGCGCGAGGCGCTCTTCACCACTGGGACCGGCCGCGACTTCAACGAGGGCTTCAACAAGTTCCAGCCCGCCGAGAAGCAGTCGACGGGGGAGTTCACGGCGCTGCTCAGCGACCGCGGCCCGATCGGCGCCCCCGGCGCAGCGTCGCTCGCCCCGCCGGTGAGCATCCACATCACCTGGGCGTGGGACTTCCGCGACCCCTCGGCGTCGCGCTGCCACGTCCAGGCCGAGGTCGTCGCCCAGACGGCCGGCTCCACCGGCGTCGGCTCCGCGCAGATCGTCTGGCGCGGCGACGCCGCGGCTGCGGGGCGCGACACCGCTACGGCCGACCTGCCCGGCGTCGGCCGGATCCAGCTCACCTGCCAGGCCACGCCGGCCGGCACCCGCACGGTCCGCCTCGACGTCCCCGGCGCCGCGACCGTCACGACGCGCCAGGGCTCGGTCGACACCGCCGTCCCGCAGGCCGCCGGCCCGGTCCTCGCGGAGCTCCCGAACAACGGCCAGCTCCAGATCGACACCGCCACCGGCGCCCGTGTCCTGATCTCGTCGCGCTGGAAGGTCAACGACCCGGACCCGACGCAGAACACCTGCGCGATCGCGGCGCAGTCGGTCGCCCCGTAGGGCCCCGGCCCGCGGGCCGGCGGAGGCCCGCTCATCGGGAAAGGTTCCTGGGAGGTATCAACGCTGGTGGCCGTCGCCGACGCCGACCGACCGCCGGCCGGTGGCGGCATGCTCACCAGGAAACCTTCCTGGGAGGTACCAACGCTGGTGACCGCGGACCCGGCGCGGCGCCCGCCAGCCCGGGGCGGCACGCCCACCAGGAAACGTTCCTGGGAGGTACCAAGTCTGGTGACCGCAGGCCCCGCGCGGCGACCGCCAGCCACGGGGCGGCACGCCCACCGGGAAGCCTTCCTGCGAGGTACCAACGCTGGTGGCCGTCGCCGACGCCGACCGACCGCCGGCCCGCGGCGGCACGCCCACCGGGAACCCTTCCTGGGAGGTACCAACGCTGGTGGCCGTCGCCGACGCGGACCGACCGCCGACCGGTGGCGGCACACCGACCAGGAACCCTTCCTGGGAGGTACCAACGCTGGTGGCCGTCGCCGACGCGGACCGACCGCCGGCCCGCGGCGGCACGCCCACCGGGAAGCCTTCCTGGGAGGTATCAACGCTGGTGGCCGTCGCCGACGCGGACCGACCGCCGGCCCGGGTCAAGTCGGTAGAAGTGGTGTAGCTCGGTGATGAGCGCGGGGCCGCCCGAAGGGCGGGCCACCGCGATGATCATCGAGACCGTGGGTCTTCTT
>NZ_JBFAPC010000221.1:0-7218 GCF_040675535.1 Patulibacter sp. NPDC049589
GACAGCGCGACCAGGCCGACCGCGAAGCCCGCGGTGTAGCCGCCGCGGGTCGGGTCGCCGTCGCCCCCGCCGACCAGGAGCGCCGCGGCGACCTGGGCGCCGATCGCCCCGCCGATCATCCGGGCGACGGTGTTGACGCCCGTCGCCTCCCCGGTCTGGGCGGGCTCCACGTGCTGGACGACGAGCGTCGGCAGGCACGCGAACGCCGCGCCGATGCCGAAGCCGAGCAGGCCGGACGCCGCGAGCACGCCGAACGGCGCGTCGCGCGCGACCACGAGCAGCAGGAAGCCCAGCGCCGACGCGCCCGCGCCCGCCACCAGCAGCGGCCGCGGCCCCACGCGCCGCTCGATCCGCCCGGCGGCCACGCCGACGACGACGTTCAGCGCCGTCCACGGCAGCAGGTAGACCGTCGCCCCCAGCGGCGAGGCGCCGAAGCCCAGCGGCCCCGCCTCCTGCGCGTACTGGGGGATCAGCGCGAACGACGTGTAGAGCCCGACCCCGAACATGAACGCGACCGCGTTGGTCGTCCACAGGCCGCGGCGGCGGAGGACGCGCACGTCGATCAGGGGCTCGTCGCGGCGCAGCGCGTCGCCGACCCACCACGCCAGGATCAGGACGCCGAGCAGGACCCCGCCGAGCGTCGACGCCGACGTCCAGCCCCAGCGGTTGGCGAAGGTGATCGCCAGCAGGAAGACCACGAGGCCGCCGCCCAGGAGCGCGCCGCCGGCGAGGTCCACCCGGCCCGTCGCCTGCGGCGGGATCCGCGGGATCACCCACGCGGCGGCCCCCAGCACGACGAGGTAGCAGGGCAGCAGCAGCCAGAACAGCGCCTGGTAGGAGAGGTGCTCGGTCAGCACGCCCGCGAGGACGACGCCCAGCGCGCCCCCGACGCCGAGCAGCGCCGACAGGGTGCCGAGCGCGCCGGAGACCTTCTCGGGCGGCAGCTGGTGGCGGACGATCGCGAAGCCCAGCGGGAAGACGGCGCCGCCGACGCCGTGCAGCGCGCGACCGACGATCAGGCCCGGCAGCGAGGTGGAGACCGCGCACAGCAGCGTGCCGAGCGAGAGGCACGCGAGGACGACGAGCAGCATCCGCCGCAGGCCGAGCAGGTCGCCGAGCCGGCCGAGCGTCGGCGTCGCGACGACCGACGCGAGCAGGAACGCCGTCACGAGCCAGGTGGTCGCGTCCGCCGAGGCGCCGATCTCGCGCTGGATCTGCGGCAGCGCCGGGATCACCAGCGACTGCATCATCGAGTACGCCGTGGTCGCCGCCGCCAGGACCGCGAAGACGACGGCGGGGCTCGCCGGTGGGCGGGTGGCGGTCGGGGCGGGTTCGGGGCGGGACACGCGGGCTCCTCGGTGCGCCGCGGGGACCGGCGGCACGGGCGCCGCGGGGACGACGCGACGCGAGGCTCGCACCGCCCGTCGCGCGGACGCCACCCCGGTCACTCCGGCCGTTGTCGGGTCCACCAGCCGGGCCGGCCCCGCTCCGTACGGCCTCGCCGACCCGGGGCTACCGTCGGTCCACGGTGCTCCGCGACGGACGCCGACCGGCACGAGGAGGACGACGACATGCTCGAGATCGACGGCGACGACGCGGTGCGTGCCCTGGCCGGGCGCGACCTCGGCGCCAGCGCCTGGCACGAGATCACGCAGGAGCGCGTGGCCGCCTTCGCGGCGGCGACGGACGACTTCGAGCAGATCCACCTCGACGCCGACCACGCCCGGTCGATGGGGCTTCCCGGCACCATCGGCCACGGGCTCTTCACGCTCGCGCTGGGCCCGAAGATGCTCTACGAGCTGTGGACCGTGACCGGCGCCGGGCTCGGCCTGAACTACGGCTTCGAGCGCGTGCGGTTCCTGCAGCCCGTGCCGGTCGGCGGCCGCGTGCGGATGCGCGCGCGGGTCACCGACGTCACGGAGTCCGACGCCGGCTTCCGCATCGCGCTGGAGCAGACGTTCGAGCTCGAGGGCAGCGACCGGCCCGCCTGCGTCGCCGACGCCGTCGTGCTCTACCGGGGCGCCGCGGCGCCCGCGCTCACGGCGTCCTGATCCGCCGGACCCGGCGACGCAACCGTCCCCCCGCGGCACGGGCACCACGCCCCGTCACCGACGCCTTCCCCTTCCACCCCGACCCCGGACACCCATGATCCTCGACTCCGACCAGCAGGCGTTCGTCGACGCCGTCGCCGACTACTGCCGCCAGCGCGCCGGCACCCGCGAGCAGCGCGACGCCCTCACGCTCGGCGACACCCAGGCCAACAACCGCGGGATCCTCGACGAGCTCGGCGAGCTCGGGTGGCTCGGCGTGTCGCTGCCCGAGGCCTACGGCGGCGGCGGGATGGGGATGGTCGAGGAGTGCCTCTTCCTCGAGCACACGATCCACGGGCAGATCCCGGTGACCGGCTACTCGACGTCGCTGACCGCCGGGCAGTCGTACCTGCGCTGGGCGACCGAGGAGCAGAAGCTCGAGACGCTCGGCGGGATCTGCCGCGGGCGCCTGGAGGCGATCTCGCTGTCGGAGCCCGGCGCCGGGTCCGACCTGGCCGGCGCCCGCTGCCGCGCGACCCGCGACGGCGACGGCTGGGTCATCGACGGCCAGAAGACGTGGTGCTCGATCGCGCACGTCTCCGACCACGTGCTCGTCCTGACCCGCACCGGCGGCGAGCGCCACCGCGGCCTGACGCTGCTGCAGGTGCCGACCGATCACCCGGGCCTCGAGATCCGGGCGATCGAGACGATGGAGGCGCGCACCGTCAACGACCTGTTCTTCACCGACTGCCGCGTCCCGGCCGACGCGATCGTCGGCAAGGAGGGCGAGGCGTGGGCGCAGCTGATGCCGGGCCTCGCCGTCGAGCGGCTGATCATCGCGGCGATGTCCGTCGGCGCCGCGCAGCGCGCGCTGGACGACGTCATCGCCTACGTGTCGGAGCGGCAGCAGTTCAACCGCACGATCGGCAGTTTCCAGGCCGTCCGCCACCGCATCGCCGACCTGGCGACCGAGGTCGAGTGCGCCCGCGCGCTGACCTACGACGTCGCGCAGCACGTCGACCAGCACGACCACCTGAACCTGCCGCGCGCCGTCAACCGGCAGGCGTCGATGGCGAAGCTCAAGGCCACCGAGGTCGCCAAGCACGCCGCGCTCGAGGGCATGCAGCTGATGGGCGGCTACGGCTACGCCAAGGAGTACGACATGGAGCGGCACGTGCGGATCGCGCTGGCCCCGCCGATCTACGGCGGCGCGAACGAGGTCCAGCGCGAGATCATCGGCAAGAGCTACGGGCTTTGAGCATGGAACGCAGGACGCTGGGGCTGGCCGGCGAGCGCTACCCGTCGATGGACGGGCTCGGGCTGTAGGGGCGCCCGCCGGCGCGGGCGCCTCCCGGCCGCCCGGCTCAGCGCGGCGCGGCGGCGAACCGCTCGCGCAGCTTGAACTTCAGGACCTTGCCGCCGACGGTCTGCGGCATCTCCTCGACGACCTCGACGCGCTTGGGGGTCTCGTAGCCGGCGAGGCGCTCGCGGCAGAAGGCGATCAGGCCGTCGGCGTCGAGCTCGCGGCCCGGGACGACCTCGACGACGGCGGTGACGATCTCGCCCCAGTGGTCGTGCGGGATGCCGACGACGGCGGCGCGGGCGACGGCGGGGTGCTGGGCGACGACGGCCTCGACGCGGAGGCTCGAGACGTTCTCGCCACCCGACTTCACGATGTCCTTGTAGCGGTCGACCATGACCTGGCCCCCGTCCTCGAGGTACGCGCACGAGTCGCCGGAGTGGAACCAGCCGCCGGCGAACGCCTCGCGGGTGGCCGCCTCGTCGCGGAAGTAGCCCGCGGTCACCACCGGCGAGCGGTAGACGGCCTCGCCCGGGACGCCCGCGACGCCGCGCAGCGACGCGCCGCGCTCGTCGACGATCCGCGCGCCGAGCAGCGGGTTGGGCAGCCCCACGTGGTTGGTGCCCGACGCCGACTCCGCGTGCTTGTCGGGCTCGCGCGCCGGCCAGAAGCGGAAGCACGACATCGACTCCGTCTGGCCGAAGACCTCGAGCAGCTCGGTCTCGCCGCACGCGGCCGACACGGCCTCCGTCAGGTCCGGTCGCATCGCGCCCCAGGAGAACATCGCGACGGTCAGGCTCGTCAGGTCCAGGCGGTCGGGCGCGGCCAGCGCCGCGTCGGCGATCCGGTGCAGGAACTGCGGCGCGCCGGCCCACAGGGCGGTGGCCCGCTCGGCGGTGATCGCCGCGGCGACCTGCTCCGGGTCCGGGCGGCGGCCGATGATCGACGTCCCGCCCGCGAAGAACGCCGGGAAGACCGTCGAGTTGTGGCCGCAGTGGTAGACGACCGGCAGGAACGTCAGCAGCCGCAGCTCGTCCTCGTAGCGCAGGCCGCGGGTCAGGGACGGGACGTACGAGCCGGCCGCGAGGTAGGAGAACGTGTGCGTCGCCATCGACGCCTTCGGCATCGCGGTCGTGCCGGACGTGAAGAGCACGCTCCAGACGTCGTCGGCGTGCAGGCGCGGCTCGACGTCGGGCTCCGTCGCCGGATGCCCGGCGATCCACTCCTGGAACGACGGGGAGCCCGCGACCGGGTCCCCGCCGATCGTGATCGTCGCGACCGGGGACAGGCCGGCGGCGGCGAACGGGGCCTCGGCCTTCGGCCACAGCTCCGCGTCGACGATCGCCGTCGTCGCGCCGACGTGGTCGATCGCCCAGGTCAGGACGTCCGGCGCGAGCAGCGGGTTGACCGGCACGGCGACCAGGCCGGCCTTGGCGATCCCGAACAGGGTCAGCAGCGCCTCGACGGAGTTCTCGCAGTAGAGGAGCACGCGGTCGCTGCGGCGCAGGCCCGCCGCGAGCAGCGCGTGGGCGACGCGGTTGGCGGCCTCGTCGGCCTGCCGGTAGGTCACGCGGGCGAAGGCGGGGTCCCCGTAGGCGCCCTCCCACCCGACGATCGCGTCGCGGTCCGGGTGGCTCCACGTGCTGCGCTCCAGGACGTCGCCGACGACCATCCGGTTCCAGCGCTGGTCGGCTCGTCGGCCGTGCAGGGTGGTGACGTCGAACTCCATGGGGCCCTCGCTGTCGGTGGCCCCGCCGGCGTCTCCGGCGGGGTCGTTCCGATGCTGCCCGGTGGAGCCGCGGGCGGGGCGCCGTCAGCCGGCGGGGGTGTCGAAGACGACAACCCGGGATCCGGCCAGCCGCAGCGCGGAGAGCGCCGCGCGGGCCATCAGCTGGTCGTCGACGTCGCCGGCGACGTCGAGCCCGGTCATCGTGCGGATCCGGCCGAAGCGGTGGCGGACCGTGTTCTCGTGGACGTCGAGCTCCGTCGCGGTCGCGCGGATGCTGCTCGCGCAGTCGAAGAAGCGCACGAGCGTCAGCAGCAGGTCGCGGATCGACGGGTCCGGGTCGAGCAGCGGCCCGAGCAGCTCCTCACCCATCCGGCCCGCGTCCGACGGGTCGGTCAGCAGCAGGCGGGCCGGGCCGAGCTCGTCGACCGTCAGGCCGACGACGCCCGCCGCCGGGGCGGCGCCGCTGGAGCGGATCAGCGCGCGGGACTGCTCGAGCGCGCGCGGCAGGCCGTCGAGGTCGCGGCACGCGGCCGCGACGCCGACGATGGTCCCATCGGACGCACCGGTGGCGCGCAGCGCGGCGACCAGCGCGTCGCGGGCCTCCGCCGCGGCCGCGCGCGGAGAGGTCTCGTCCGGCACGTCGACGACGACCGCCGTGCCGTGGGCGAGCCGCACGACCGAGACATCCAGCGGCGCGAGCGCGGCGGCGAGCCCCGCTGCGTCGCCGTCCGGGGCGGGCTCGATCGTCGCGACCAGCCGCGGACGGCCGTCGGCGATCCCGAGCCGGCCGGCGAGCGCCGGGGCCTGGGCGCCGTGCAGCGGCTCGCCGAGCAGCTGGGCGACGAGCAGCGCGCGGGCGTCGTCGCGGGCCAGGTCGACGGTGTGGCGCTGGCGGCCGGCGGCGGAGAGCGCCGCGGCGGCGCGGACCGCGAGCAGCAGGTCGAAGGACCCCACGCGCGTGCCGCGCTCGACGAGCGCGAGGAACCCGCGGCCGCCGTCGCCGACGACGATCGGCGTCGCCGTGCAGCGGTGCGTCAGGCCGTGGCCGAGGTCGGGCTCGACGAGCCGGCCCTGGCCGACCTCGATGCCGGAGAGCTGGTGGAGCACGAAGCGCGAGCCCTTGGTGCCCAGCGGCCCGACGCCGCCGGACTCGCCCGGCGCCACGCGGGCGATCAGCTCGCCGTCGGCGCCGACGACCTCGGCGGGCCGGCCGGCGAGCTCGGCGACCGCGGCGAGGACCTCGTCGAACGTGCCGCCGGCGACCTCGGCCAGGCGCCGCTCGACGAGCGTCGCGCGGCGCAGGACGGTGCGCTCGCGGGCGAGCTCGTCGCGGGTGACGGTCAGCTGGGCGACCCGCAGCGAGCGGTCGATCCAGCGGGCGGCCAGCGCGCCGAGCGCCATCGCGGCGGCCTGCTGGTCGGCGGTGAAGTCGTGGCGGCGGCCCTCGTCGTCGAGGTACGCCAGGCCGAGCACGCGGCCGGCGTGGACCATCGGGACGGCCATGACCGAACAGACGTGCTGGTCGCGGATGACGCTGCGGGCGGTGCGCGGGTCGCGCGAGACGTCCTGGACGGCGACCGGGGCCATCGTCCTCAGGACGTCGGCGGTGACGGCGTCGGACGGACCCGCCATCGTCAGGCGCTTGACGACCGGGTCCAGCGAGCGCGGGTGGCCGAGCCGCCCGCGGTAGCGGCCCGTGCGGCCGTCGACGAGGTAGACGCTGCAGCGGCCGACGTCGACCAGCGCGCAGAGCGCGGCCGCGGCCGGGCGCAGCATCGCGTCGAGGCCCTCCTGCTCGCCGACCTCGGCGAGGACCTCGCCGAACGCCCGCGCGGCGCGGCGCTCGGGGGCGTCGGCGTCGGGGGTGCCCGGCCGCGCGGCGGACCGGCCGCCGAGCGCGGGCCGCGCCCCGACGGGGAGCCCGCGCGCGTCGCGGGACCCGGTGCCGGCGGTGCCGGCCGACTCCGCCGAGCGGAGGGTGCTGTCGATCGTCGCCATCAGTCGTCTCCTCGGAGTCCCGCGATCGTACGCCCGGCGGCGACGAAATCGGCAACCATCGACGGATCGGCGTAGTACGCGTCCCCGCCGCCGGTCTCGTAGCGCCGCTTGCCGTACTCGAACAGCACCGCCAGGCGCCACAGCGCGAAGGCCGCGTACCA
>NZ_JBFAPC010000222.1:0-7128 GCF_040675535.1 Patulibacter sp. NPDC049589
GGTCCCGGGTCGTCGTGGACGTCATGGGGGCCGTACGCGAAACCTCAAGCGCTTGAAGTCAAGGGCGGCCCGCGGATCTGGGGGGCGGCGGGACGGCGGGACGGCGGGCGTCGCGTCGCGGACCGTGGAGGGGCCAAAATCGATGACCCGGCGATCGCGGGTCGGTGGGCCGCGCATCGAGTTGTAGACCCTGGGGGTACCGAAGTCGATGGGAGCGGCGGGTGCGGGTCGGTGCGGCGGGCCGGGCATCGAGTTGTGAACCCTGGCGGTCCCGAATTCGATGGGACAGGCGGAGGCAGGTGGGTGGCCGACCCAGGCATCGAATTCTGGAACCTGGAACTCCCGAATTCGATGGGACCGACGGAGGCGGCGCGGTGGGCCGGCCAGGCATCGAGTTGTGAACCCTGGCGGTATCGAAGTCGATGGCACCGACGGACGCGGGGCGGTGAGCCGAGCCAGAAATCGAGTTCTGGACCCTCGAGGTCCCGAAGTCGATGGGGCGGTCGGTGCCGCCGAGGGCCGCCGAGGCCTCACGTCGGGCACACAACCGTGGAGCCCCCGAAGCGGACCAGACGGTCGTCGCCGTCGCCGTCGCCGTCGCCGAAGGTCGCTTCCTGTAGCGCAATTCGCCAGGTGAATAGGACGATTCATGGGGAACATGACCGCGGGGGCACGCGCATCTCCGTCGCGGAGGCGCTCGCCGGCCGGCGGGCGTGGTCAGCCGGCGGGCGTGGTCAGCCGGCGGGCGTGGTCAGCCGGCGGGCGTGGGTCAGCCGGCGGGCGCGGGGCGAACGGCCGGCGCCGGGCGAACGGCCGGCGCGGGGCAAACGGCCGGTGCGGGGCAAACGGCCGGCGCCGGGTGGCCGGCCGACACCGAGTGGCCGGCCGACGCAGGGCGGCCGGGGTGACGAGACGCGCCTCGGCCCGCGGCGCGGGACAAGCCGGATCCGGGACACGCGGAACCCGGGAGACCAAGGCGCCGCACGTCGGAGGACGTGCTCAGGCCGGTCCGACCGACGCGATCTCGTAGCGGTGGACGTCGGCGCCGACGATGTCCGCCCACATCCCGTCGTCGGGGCCGTCGCCGCGGAAGGCGAGCAGCTCGTCCGTCGACGACCAGCGCTCGAAGACGTTGATGCGGTCCGGGTCCAGCGGGTCCGCGGAGACGACGAAGTCGAGGCACCCCGGGGCCTCACGGGCCAGGACGACGGCCTCGAGCGAGGCCGCGGCGAACGCGTCGCGGCGGCCGGGGGCGATGCGGAGGTGTCCGGAGACGATGAGCACGGGGAGGATCCTCGGGTCGGGCGACGGCCCGGTACGGGATCCGTCGGACCGGGGACCGGCCCGGGCCCGCGAACTCATCGGCCGAGGGAGCCGCCGTCGTGCGTGGCGACCCGAGTCGCAGCGAGGCGGGGTGGCCGACGAGCGGGCTCGCCGGCCACCAGGTCTCACTCCCCGGAGGGAGGTTTCCTGGTGTGCGTCGCCGGGGGCGGTGGCGAGCCGTAGCGGTCGGCAGCGGTCGTACCCGGGAGGGAGGTTTCCTGGTGTGCGTCGCCGGGGCCGTCGGCGAACCGGGACGGTCGGCGATGGTCACCGGACTTGGTACCTCGGAGGAAGGTCTTCTGGTCCTCGTCGCCGGGGCGGTCGGCGACCCGCGACGAGCGTCGGCGGTCACCAGACTTGCTACCCCGGAGGGAGGTTTCCTGGTGTGCGTCGCCGGGGCCGTCGGCGAACCGGGACGGCCGGCGATCGTCACCGGACTTGGAACCTCGGAGGAAGGTCTCCTGGTCCTCGTCGCCGGGGCGGTCGGCGACCCGCGACGAGCGTCGGCGGTCACCAGACTTACTACCCCGGAGGGAGGTTTCCTGGTCCTCGTCGCCCGCGCGACCCGTGGGCCGATCGATCGCTTCCGCGATCCGGGGGCCGAGGCGGTAGCGACGCCTGCGGTCCCGGCAGCCGTCGCCGCCGGGACCCCTTTCCGCGTCCTGCAGCCCCCGGGCCGTCGCCGCGGGGACCCTGTCGTGCGTTCCCCGGGCCGTCGCCACCGGGACCGCCGTCGTGCGTCCCCGGGCCGTCGCCACCGGAACCGCCGTCGTGCGTCCCCCGGGCCGTCGCCACCGGGACCCGTCTCCTACGGCCCCCGGGCCGGCGCCGTGGGAACCGCGTCCTACGTCCTGCGTCCTCCACACCGCGGTCCGGGCGACTCGCGCCGCCCGGACCGCGTGGGAATCAGACCGCCGGGGAGGGCGCCGTCTGACCGGAGCCCGGCGTCTCGGGCGTACCCGGGGCCGGGGCCGGCGTGGTGTCGCCGGTGCCGGGGGCCGGCGTCTCGCCGGTGCCCGGGGCGGGGGTCGTGCCGGTGCCCGGATCCGGGGTCGTGCCGGTGCCGGGGGCCGGGGTCGTGCCGGTGCCGGGGGCCGGGGTCGTGCCGGTGCCGGGGGCCGGGGTCGTGCCGGTGCCGGGGGTCGGGGCGGGGGCCGAGCCGCCGTCGCCCGGGGTGGAGCCCTGGTCGGGACGGTCGCCCGGCTTCAGGGCGTCGAGCGCCTTCTGGACCTGCTTGTCGGTGCGGTCCAGGGAGTCGGCGAGCGACGAGACGAAGACCTTCTTCGCCTCCTGTCGCGCCTGATCCAGCGCCGAGGTCACCTTGTCGGCGTCGGTGCCGAGGGCGTCGGCGAGGGCCGCGACGAGCTTCTGGGCCTGCGCGTCGGGACCGGCCGGCGCGGGCTTGCCGCCGTCGGCGGGACCACCCGGGGTGGTCGAGCCGCCGTCGCCGGGAGCGGCGGGCGTCGAGCCGTCGGACGGGGACGTCGTGGTGCCGTCCGTCGGGGCCGTGGTGGCCCCGTCGGTCGGCGCGGTCGTGGTCGAGCCGTCGGTCGGGGCCGGCTTGTCGGTGCCGGTCGTCGAGTCGTCGGTCGGAGCCGGCGTCTTGGTGCCGTCGGTCGGCGCGGGGGTCGTCGAGTCGTCGGTCGGAGCCGGCGTCTTCGTGCCGTCGGTCGGCGCGTCCGGCGTCGTCGAGCTGCCGTCACCGGGCTGCTGCGGCGCGGAGCCGTCGGTGCCGGGCGCCGGCGTGGTGCCGTCGTCGGCGCCGCCGGTGAGGACGTCCTGGGCCTTCTCGAAGGCGGCCTTCAGCTCCTTCGGCGTGACGCCGAGGGCCGTGGCGAGCTCGTCGGCGCCGGCCTTGCCGGAGTCCTTCGCCGCGTCGCGCAGGGCGCCGCGGAGCTCCTTCGGGCTGACGTGCAGGGCGCGGGCCAGCTTGCGGACGGCCTGCTTCTTGGCGTGGTGGTGGCCGACGCCGTGCTGACCGGCGGCGGCACCGTCGCCACCGGCGGGGGTCTTCGTGGTCGGCTGCGCGGTCGCGCCGGCGGCGCCGAGGGCGCTGCCCACGACGGTGGAGCCAGCGGCCAGCAGGGCCAGGGTCTTCGTGCGAGCGGTCATACAGAACCTCCGTGATCGTTCGTTGAAGCGGCCGGACTCCGACGTGCGTCGTCCGGCCTGGGGACACCATCAGGGCCGGACATGAACGCGAGATAATGGGCTCGCCACACCGGTGATGGACGACGGATGTGCTCCCGTTCTCGCGCTCGGGAACAGCCCGGCGACGGTCCGCCGGGCCACGGACGGCCTCGCCCGCCCCCAGGTCGGGGGGGGCCTGCCGCCGCCGCCCGTGGCGCGCCGCCGCTCCCTGGCGTGCCGCGCCCCGCACGCCGACCGGGGGTCGCGACGATCACGGCCACGCATCTCCCCCGTGCGCGTGTCGTGGGGCGTCGCTCGCCGGCGTCGCCCTGCTGGTCGTCGTCCACGAGGCCGGCACCTCGTCGCCGCCGACGCGTCCCGTCCGGCACGACCGCCGACCGGCCGGCGACGCTCGAGCCGGGCGAGGAGGCCCTCGATGTCGCGGGGGCGGCGGGCTCGCCGACGTCGAGCACGACCTGACCGCGCCGGGGGCGACGGGACGACTCGTCCTCCGCCCGGCGGGCTGACCGAGTCGGCCCGCCGGCCGCGGCGCGTAGACGACCGGCCCGCCCGCGGCCGCCCGCGCCCTACCGCCGCACGACGACCTTCGCCGTCCGCGCGGTCCCGCTCGACACCCGCACCGTCGCGGTGCTCGACGCCCGCCGGCGCAGCGCGGTCGCCACCTTCGCCGTCGGCTTCAGTCGCAGCGACCAGGCGCGGCGCGACGTCGTCCGGCCGGTCGCGATCGTCCGTGTCCTCAGTCGCAGCCGCTTCGCCGTCGCCTTCGAGACGACGAGGGAGACCCGCACGCGCCGGGCCTTCGCGACGTCGCCGCGCAGCAGGACGCCGCGGCGGCGGAAGGTCGTCAGGCGGATGCGGGTCGTCCGGGCCTTGGCGGCCTTCTTCGCCGGGGTGGCGGGCGCCGGCGTCGCGGCCGGCACGGTGCCCGTGTAGGCCGGGTCCGCGGTGGTCCCGGCGGCGTCGCCGACCGGCAGGGTCACACGCACGTCGGCCAGGTCGACCGACCCGAGGCCGGTGGTGATCCCGTAGACGTTGGAGCCGTCGCTGACCTGCAGGCGGTAATGGCTGCCCGGGCTCACGTGCATCGCGACGCCCTCGAGCGGCCGCTCGATCTCGTGCTCCTGGCCGTCGAGCGTCACCGGGATCGGCGTGACCTGGTTGCCGACGACGACGCCGCGGTCCTCGTCGACGAGCTGCGCGAAGAGGTGCGAGCTCGTGTCCGTGGACGTGCCCCGGTACTTCAGGCGCAGCACGGGCTCCCCGACGACGTCCTTCGCGGTCGTCTGCGCGGGGATCGGCACCTCGACGGCGTTCAGGGCGCGCGTCGCGGCGATCAGCAGCCCCGACGCCGTGCCCAGCGGCGTGATCGCCAGGCGGCCGGAGCCCTGCGCCGTGATCTCGCCGGCGGGCTTCAGCGGCAGGTCCGCGGCGCTGCGGAGCTTGCCGTCGTCGGAGACCCACTCGAAGGCGGGACCGACGTCGGCCTTCGTGTCGCCCTTCAGCCAGCGGTCCATCCAGGCCAGCACCCGGGGCTGCAGGACGTCGGCGGCGCCGTTGCCGGTGAGGCAGACGCCGTGGCCGCCGCAGAACCAGAGGACCTTCGTCGGCGTGCCGGCCTGACGCAGCAGGCGCCGCATCTCGATCGACTGCGCGAGCCCGAAGAGCGTGTCGGCCGTGCCCTGGAGGATCAGCGCCGGCGCGTGGACCTTCGCGATCGCCTCGCCGGTGGACCGCGCACGGAGGTAGTCGGTGAGCTCCGGCCCGGCCTTGCCCGTGACCGCGCCCTGCAGCGCCAGCGAGACGAGCCGGGGCTCGAACGCGCCCAGCTCGAGACCCTGCGGCGCGAGCACGCCGAGCGCCAGCCCGCTGACCTCGCCGGCGCCGACGAGCGGCAGCCCCCACCCGAGCTTCAGCCGTCCGTCGCGGCCGAGCGCCTGCACCAGGGACGTCCACGAGATCGCGGGCGTGAGCGCGTCGATGCGCGGATCGCGCGACGCCGCGGCCCACTGGACGCCGCCGCCGTACGACGCGCCGTGCATGCCGACCCGCGGGTCGCCCGGCTTGTCGAGCTGGGCCTCCGGACGCGTCGCGACGTAGGAGACGACCGCCGACGCGTCGCGCCCCTCGTAGTCCGGCGAGTCGAGCTGGATCTCGCCGCCCGAGCGCCCGAAGCCGCGCGAGTCGTACGTGATCGTGTTGTAGCCGTCCTTGCGGAAGGCGCCGGCCGCGACCTGGCCCAGCGCGCCCGGGAGCCCCAGCTCCGTGCTCTCGCGCACCAGCGCGAAGCCGTGCGTCATGACGATCGTCGGCGCCTTCTCCCCCGCCTTCAGCCCGTCCGCCGGCTGGAAGTCCGCATCGATCTTCGTGCCGTCGAACGACGTGATCGTGACCTGCTCGGCCGAGGCGGCAGCTGGGACGGCGGCGAACGCGAGGGCCGCGGCGAGCCCGGCGACCGCGAGACGGGAACGTGACATGCGCGCCAGCCTACCGTTGGTAGCAAAGGAGCGGGGATCGAATCCCGGCCCCGCGGTCGGCGACCGCGTGGGTCGCCGTCCCCGCGCACCGCAGGGGCACGCGCACCGGGACGGACGCTGCCGGCGAGCCCGACGGGGACGGCCGGCCCGGCCGCGACCCCGTCGTCGCCTACGCGCCCGCCGGCACCACGACGACCTCGACCACGGCCCCCGCCGGCAGCGGCCCGTCCGCGGCCGGCAAGAGCGCGAACGCCGTCGTCGCCGGGAACGAGGCGAGGCGGTGGGGCTGCTGCGCCTGCAGCACCGTGGCCGTGCGGCCGCCGTCGGCGTCCTCCCCGAGCGCGACCCGCAGCGCGCGGACCCGGCGGGCGTCGCCGTGGGTCGCCGCCGTCAGCCGGGCGCGGAGCGGCGCGGCCGGGGCCCGCCCGGTCATCCCTCCGAGCAGCGGCGGCAGGAGCAGGGCCGCGACCGTGATCGCGGCGCCGGGGTTGCCGGGGAGCGCCAGGACCGGCCGCGGGCCGTGCTCGCCGGGCACGCTCCCCAGCCACGTCGGACGGCCGGGCTGGAGCGCCAGGCCCGCGATCCGCTCGTCGGCCCCCAGCGCCGCGAGCGCCCCGCGGACGTGGTCGTGCGGCCCGACCGACACGCCGCCGCTGCTGATCACGAGGTCGGCGTCGTGGTCGGAGAACGCCGCGATCGTCCCGTCGCGGTCGTCGCCGGCGTGGCGGACGGCGAGCACGTCGGCGCCGGACGCCCGCAGCAGCGCGGCGAGCGCGGGGCCGCCCACGTCGTGGATCCCGCCGTCGCCCGGCGCGTCGCCGGTTGCCGCGACCTCGTCGCCGGTGACGACCACGAGTGCCCGCGGACGGCGACGGCACGCGACGACGGTCGCTCCGAGGCCGGCCAACAGCGCGACGTGGCCGAGGTGCAGCCGCTCGCCGGCGCGGACGGCGACGTCGCCCGGCGCGACGTCCTCCCCCGCGCGGCGCACGTCGCGGCCGGGGTCGACCGCCACCCGGACGGCGACCGCGCCCTCCCCGCCGACCGCTTCGACGTCCTCCCCGCCCACGGCCTCGGCGTCCTCGACCCGCACGACCGCGTCGGCCCCGGCCGGCAGCCGGGCGCCGGTGCTGATCCGCAGCGCGCCGCCGGCGAGCACCGCGACGTCCGCGGGCCGGCC
>NZ_JBFAPC010000223.1:0-7081 GCF_040675535.1 Patulibacter sp. NPDC049589
CCTTGTCCTTCTTGCCCCGCTTGATCGCCTCGAGGTCGAGGTCGTGGATCGCCACGCCCCACTCGAAGAACAGCATCACCAGGACGTTGATGAACCCGCACCTGGCCCGGCCGCACGGGTCCGCCCGTCAGGCGGAGAGGCGCTCGAGCGTGTCGTAGAGCTCGGCGACCTTCGCCTTGGCGGCCTCGTGGCGCGCCGTGTTCTTCTCCGTCGACTCCGGCGTGGCCCAGGCGCCGGGCGCGGCGAGCTCCTCCTCGAGCTGCGACAGCGCGACCTCCGCGGCCTCGATGCGGGCCTCGGCCTTCTCGATCTCGCGGCGGCGGTTCTTCGACATCGGCGGGCCGGCCGGGACCTTCGTCGCCGTGCCGCCCCCGCCGCCGGAGGTGCCGCCGCCGGAGGAGCGCGTGGCGGAGCCGCCCGCGCTCGCCGAGCCGCCGCCGTTGCTCCCGGCGCCGGTCTTCGCCGATCCGTTCTTCGCTGCGCCGTTCTTGGCCGCACCGTTCCCGTTCGTCGCCGGCGCGGTGCCGTTGCGCGCGGCCGCGTCGGCCTTCTTGCCGGCGTCCTTCGCCGCCCGGGCCGCGGCGATGCGCTCCTCGCGGACCTCCACGTACTCCTGCCAGCCGCCCATGTAGCTGTGCAGCTCGCCGTCCTCGACCGCCACGGTTCGGGTGCCGACGACCTCGAGCAGCGCGCGGTCGTGGCTGATCATGATCATCGAGCCGTCGTAGCCCTGGAGCGCGTCCTCGAGCGCCTCGCGCGACTCGATGTCCAGGTGGTTGGTCGGCTCGTCGAGGATCAGGACGTTCGCGCCGGACGCGACGAGGATCGCGAGGCCCAGGCGCTTGTGCTCGCCGCCGGACAGGCCGTCGAGCTCCTTCTCGGCGTCCGCCCCGGTGAAGAGGAACTTGCCCAGCAGGGACCGCGCCTCGCCGGGCTTCAGGCCCGTGGCCTTGATGCACGCCTCGATGATCGTGCGGGCGCCGCCGTGGTGCATCTCCTCGCCGTGCTGGCTGAGGTAGCCGACCTGGACGTTGTGGCCCGTCTTGATGACGCCGGAGGCGAGCGGCCGGCGGCCGGCGAGCGTCTCGATCAGCGTCGTCTTGCCGACGCCGTTGGGGCCGACGAGGCAGACGTGCTCGCCGCGCTCGAGCCACAGCTCGGCGTCGCCGAGGAGGACCCGCGCGTGCGGGTCGCTGACCATCTTCGTGTGGTTCGTGTTGACGTCCTTGACGAGCGTCGGCGGCGGGACCTCGATGCGGCCGTGCTCGAGCTCGTAGATGACCGCGCCGGCGCGCTCGGCCTTCTTGAAGTTGAAGCCCATCGTCCGGTCGTCGGTCGGATCGCGGGTGATCTTCTCGATCTTGTCCAGCGCCTTGACGCGGGACTGCGCCTGCTTGGCCTTCGTCGCCTTCGCGGAGAAGCGGCGGACGAAGTCCTCCATCCGCGCGATCTGGGCCTCCTGCTTGGCGATCGACTTGCCCAGGGCGATCTCGCGGGCGGCCTGCTCGCGGCGCCAGGCGTGCCAGGTGCCGGGGAAGAACTTCGCCCGGCCGGCCTCGATCTCGAGCACCGACGTGCCGACGGCCTCGAGGAACCAGCGGTCGTGCGCGACGAGGATGATCGCCGACTCGTACTGGACGAGCGTCTTCTCGAGCCACTCGAGCGACTCGAGGTCCAGGTGGTTGGTCGGCTCGTCCAGCAGCAGCAGGTCGGGCTTGGCCGACAGCGCGCGGGCGAGCGAGGCGCGGGTCAGCTGGCCGCCGGAGAAGGTCTCGAGGTTGCGTTCGAGGTCCTCGTCGGTGAAGCCGAGGCCACGGACGGTGTCGGCCGCCTCGTCGCGCCAGCGGTAGCCGCCGAGCGACTCGAGCTCGGTCTGGGCGCGGGCGTAGCGGTCGAAGACGTCCATGTCGCCGTCGGCCATCTTCTGCTCGAGCGACCGGAGGGTCTGCTCGAGGTCGATCAGGTCCTGCCGGCCCGAGGTGACGTACTCCTCGAGGGTCATGCCCTGCTCGCGGGGCGGCCGCTGGTCGTGCAGGATCACACGGGCGCCCTTCTCGAACATGAGGTCGCCGCCGTCGGCCTTCGACTGCCCCGCGAGGATCCGCAGGAGCGTCGTCTTGCCGGCGCCGTTGCGCCCGGACAGCGTCATCCGCGTCTTGCGCTCGAGCTTGAACGACAGCCCCTTCCACAGCGGGTTGCCGTTGATGTCCTTCTTCAGGTCGGAGGCGATGAGTACGGCCATGGGTCGACCCTCCATGGTAGGTGGCCGGCGGTCGGCCGGGTGTGCGCCGGCCACTCAAGCGCCGCCACCCCCGCTACACGTCCACGCGAACGTCGGGAGCGATGACCGTCCATGCTCGACGCCGCAGGTGCAGGTCCCCGATGCGGACCCCCGCCCGCCGCCGGCTCCGGCCACCGCGGTCGCCGGGACGACGTCCGGGAGGGGCGCGGTGTCGGTCGGGTAGACCGTGCCGCCGTCTTCGGCCACCGCGATCGTCGTGACGACAGCCCGTGGCACCCACCGGCCGACCTCCAGCTGCGAACGGTGAAGGAGGACGATCACGCCGGCGGAGATCAGGCGGAGAGCCGCAATGCCGGTCGAAGGTCTCCCCGGCCGCGAGTGGTCAGGTGGTACTCGAAACCCCGGGGACCCCTCGCACACGGATTCGCCTGCTCCTGCACCACTTCACGCGCGCCACCCGCCGAAACACGACGAGCGACAACACTCAGACGCGGACCTCTCGCATCGACCTGCAAACTCCTGCACACGACGGCCGAATTCCACGAGCCGTCACCCAGGTCGCGAAGCGGCCTCTCCGTGGAAGCGTGCTGGAGGACTGGCAGCGCGGCATAGCCCGGTCGGGTCACCCAGGTCGCGGAGCGGCCTCTCCGTGACTGCCTAGACTGCACTGCACAACGTCGGGGCCGTTCTCGCGTCACCAAGGCGCAAAGCGGCCTGCCGCTAGACGCGTCCCGTCCCGGGGAGCGATCTTCACGCGATGAGCGTTCCCATCCCGATGACCACCACCCTTCCGCCGCAATTCGACAGGCTTCCCGGTGCGGACCTCGTACGCGAGGGCATCGAGGACGTCAGTGCCGGGCGATCGACCCTGGCGGCAGCCCTCGTCCAGATCGCGCCGCAGCGACTGTCGCGCGTCGGCATCCACCTCGCGACGATCCAGCCGTCGGCCCGCGAGCGCGTCTTCTCGTTCCTGATCGAGGACGAGCAGACGGCTCACGGCCGCTTCAACGCGCTGGTCGACCGATTCGACAGCTTCCTCGACGGCGCGGACCATGTCGCCCGCAGTTGACGCCGAGCGGGTCCGCGACCTGGCGCGATTCGTCGCGAGCCGCGTGGACGACGAGGCCACCCTCTACCTCGTCGGTGGCACGACCGCCGTGATCGAGGGCTGGCGCGCCTCGACGCTCGACATCGACCTCTACGTCGAGCCCGACCTCGACGCAGTCGCCAGGGCGATCGCCGACGCCCGCCGCGCCTTGGACGTGTACATCGAGTACGCGTGGCCGGCCCAGTTCGTCCCCGAGCTCGACGGCTGGCGCGATCGGAGCCCGGCCGTCATGCGGGTGGGAACGATCACCGTCCGCCACTACGACCCGTACTCCCAGGCACTCGCAAAGCTCCGGCGAGCCCACGCCCAGGATCTCGCCGACGTCGCCGCGATGATCGCGAACGGCTTGGTCGTGCGGCACCGTGCGCGGGAGCTCTTCGCGTCCGTGTTCCCCCGGCTCTTCCGCTACCCGTCGGTCGACGCGAGGGCGTTGCAGCAGATGATCGACACCGCGCTCGCGGACTGATCGCTCTCACGGCCAAGCTCAGCCGCTCACGGGACGCTGCCACGCGGGACGACCCACACAGAGTCGAACCCCAGGACCGTGGCCAGCCGGTCGTAGTGGGCGTCGTAGTGCAGCACCCCGTGCCCGTGCTCCGCTGCGCAGGCCGCGATGATCGCGTCGGCCGGCGAGACGCGGTGGTGCCTGTCGCCTCCCGCCGACGCGAGATCCAGCATCGCGCCCTTGGCCGCCTCGAGGGTGCCTCGCGTGACCGGCAGCTCTCGAACGACACCGAGCTCGACGTCGAGCGCCTCAATGTCCGCCCGGGATCGCGCGCTGTACAGCAACTCGAGGTGCACGACCGAGCAGATCGCCAGCTGGCCCGTCCGCAACGCCTCGCTCCAGGCGTCCGGATAGCGGGCGACGCGGGCCCATGCTGACTTGTCGGCGAGCAGCCCCTCGCCCGGCCAGCTCATCGCTCGGTGAGCTCCCACATCGCACGATCCTCGTCGCGCAGGATCTCCAGGTCGATCCCAGCCCCCGTTCGGAACCGCTCGACCAAGGACGTTCGCGGCTCACCCGCTCCCGCGCGCTCAGACGCCTCACGCTCGACCCGTCGCCGGTAGTCCGCGAGCGCCTCGCGCACGATCTCGACCTGGCCGCGGCGCGTTCGGTGGGCCTCCTCGCGCAGCCATTCGGCCTGCTCGACGGGAAGCAGGAAGTTCTTCTGGACGGTGGGCGGCATCGGACCTGACAACGATCTGTAGGGATGTAGGTCCGGACTATAGGTTAGTGCCCCAAGCGACACCGCAGGCAGCTGCCTGGGTTCACCGGCGCACGACGACGCCACGCCGACCGACCGCGCGCCTGCAACGCTCTCCCGATGCCCACGCCCTCCGCGCGCCTGCTCGCCGTCGCCCGCGGCGACGCCCCCGCCGACCTCGTGATCCGCGGCGCACGGGTGTTCTCGGCCTTCACGAAGGAGTGGCTCGACGCCGACGTGACGGTCGCCGACGGGCGGATCGCCGGGCTGCCCGCGCGCGGGGCGGCGCTGCCGGTCGGCCCGGACACGGTCGAGCTCGACGGCACGGGGCGGCACCTCGTCCCGGGGTTCGTCGACGCGCACGTCCACATCGAGTCGTCGAAGCTGCTGCCCGCGGCGTTCGCCCGGACGATCGTGCCGCGCGGGACGACGACCGTCGTCGTCGACCCGCACGAGATCGCCGGCGTGCTCGGCGCGGAGGGGGTGCGCTGGATGCTGGACGCCTGCGACGGGGTGCCGCTGACCGTCCACGCGATGCTGCCGTCCACCGTGCCGGCGAGCGACCTGGAGTCGCCGCGCGGGCCGCTGGACGCCGAGGCGCTGCGGGAGCTCCTGGAGCACCCGCGGGTGCGCGGCGTCGGCGAGATGATGAACGCGCCCGGCGTCGCGAACGGCGACCCGCACGCGCTGGCCGTGCTCGCGCTCGTCGCCGACGCCGCCCGGGTCGACGGCCACGCGCCCGGCGTGACCGGCGCCGCGCTGGACGCCTACCTCGCCGCCGGCCCGTCCACCGACCACGAGGCGACGACGCTGGACGAGGCGCTCGAGAAGCGCCGCAAGGGCGCGTGGGTGCTGCTGCGCGAGGCCACCAACGCCCGCAACCTGCGCGACCTGCTGCCGCTCGTCCGCGCCCACGGCCCCGAGCACTCCGCGTTCTGCACGGACGACCGCGAGCCCGGGACGCTGCTGCACGAGGGCCACATCGACGGCATGTGCGCGGTCGCGGTCGCCGAGGGCGTGGTGCCGGAGGACGCCCTGCTGCTGGCGACCCTGCACGGCGCGCGCTGCCACGGGCTGGACCGCGTCGGCGCGATCGCCCCCGGCTGGGCGGCGGACCTGCTGCTGCTCGACGACCTCGTGACCTTCCGGCCGTCGACCGTCGTCCGCGGCGGCCGGGTGGTCGCGCGCGACGGGGCGCCGGTCGGCGACGCGTGGCCCGCCGGACCCGCCGCCGGGTCCGGTGCGCCGACGCCGTCCTGGGTCCGCGACACCGTGCGCCTGGCGCCGGTCGACCGGGGGACGTTCGCGCTGCCCGCGCCGTCCGGGGCCGACCTGGTCCGCGTCATCCGCGCGATCCCCGACCAGCTGCTGACCGGCGAGGAGCACGTCGCCCCGACCGTCGTCGACGGCCTCGTCGTCGCCGACCCGGACCGGGACCTCGCCACGATCGCGGTGCTCGAGCGCCACCACGCGACCGGCCGCGTCGGCCTCGGGCTCGTCACCGGCTTCGGCCTGCGCTCCGGCGCGTTCGCGGGGACCGTCTCCCACGACGCCCACAACGTGATCGCCGTCGGCGTCGACGACGGCGACCTCGCCGCCTGCGTCGCGCGGCTGCGCGAGCTCGGCGGCGGGCTCGTGGTGTGCGACGAAGGCGCGGTCGTGGCCGAGATGCCGCTGCCCGTCGCCGGACTGCTCTCGGACCTCCCCGCGACCGAGGTGCACGCCCAGCAGGTCCGCCTGGACGAGGCCCTGACCGCCCGCGGCGTCACCCTCCCCTCCCCGTTCATGGCCCTGAGCTTCCTCGGGCTCTCGGTGATCCCGGCGCTGAAGATCACCGACCGCGGGCTGGTGGACGCGGCGGCGCTGCGCCCGGTCGCGTTCGGGGTCGAGGCGGGCTGACAGCGACGCGGGTCGGTCGCGCCGCGGCCGGCCTCCCCCGGCCCTCGAGGACGGCTGCGGCGACGCGCCGTCAGCCGTCCTGGAACCGCCGCCAGGCCTTCGCGTCGACGACCTGGGCGACGAACCCCCGGGCCGTCCCCTCGCCGTCGGCGATCCGCGTGATCCGCGTGTGGGTGCGGACCACGCTGCCGTCGGCGTGCAGGTAGCGGGCACCGACGACGTAGTGGTCGTCGGCGTCGTCGACGAGCCGCCGCAGGCGTTCCCGCACGGCCTGGCGGTCGTCCGGGTGCAGCGCGTCGGACGCGTCCGCCCCGACGAGGTCGTCGTCGTCGCGGCCGAGCAGCTCCGCCAGCGCGCCGTTGACGCGCAGCCAGCGGCCGGTGCGCGACAGCAGGCCCTGGCCGATCGGCGAGTGGCGGAAGGTGATCTCGAACGCGCGGGTCGCCTCCGCGAGCAGCGCCGCGTCGCCCTGGGCCTCGAGATCGCGGACGAGGCACACCGCCCCCGGATGACCGTCGCCCACCGGGCGGCAGTCGACCTCATCGACTGGGACCACCCGCAGAAGAACACCGTGGACGACACGATCGACCACCTGTCCGAGCGGGCGCTCGACGCCACGGGGGAGAC
>NZ_JBFAPC010000224.1:0-7079 GCF_040675535.1 Patulibacter sp. NPDC049589
GGGCGACGTCCGCCCCGCGGGCGCCGCGGCTGGCGACCGGGGCGGGCGCGGCCGACTGATCCGGCGCTCCGGGCCGGCGTTCGGGTCGGGCCGGCCGTCGGGGTGGATCGGGCGCCGGCGCGCACGCGTCCGGTGCTTCCTGCCGGGGCGCCCCGGCACCCCGTGCGATGGGACCGTCGGCTCGTCCCGCGATACTCGATCGATGACCGGGGAGCGGTGGACGACGACGGACTCACCGATCGGCACCATCACCGTCGTCGGCGGGCCGGAGGGCGTGTCGGGCCTCTACATGGAGGACCACCGCCACCGACCGTCGCTGGCGGACGACGCCGTGCGGGACGACGCGCTGTTCGCGCCGCTCCTGTCCGAGCTCGCCGAGTACTTCGCCGGGGAGCGGACGACGTTCGAGGCGCCGGTCGCGTTCGACCGCGGGACGCCGTTCCAGCGCCGCGTCTGGGCCGCGCTGCTCGAGGTCCCGTACGGGGAGACGACGAGCTACGGCGCCCTCGCCGCGCGGCTCGGGCAGCCCGGCGGCTCGCGTGCCGTCGGGCTCGCGAACGGGAAGAACCCGGTCTCGATCGTCGTCCCCTGCCACCGCGTGGTCGGTTCGGACGGCGCGCTCACCGGGTACGGCGGCGGCACCGAGCGCAAGCGCTTCCTGCTCGACCTGGAGCGCGGTGGCCGGCTGTTCTGAGCACGCCGGGCCGATCCCGTGGCGAGGTGCGCGCACCAGGTGGGCGCGTCGCGCCCGCCGGTCCGGCGACGCGATGCGGCCGGGCGGGCGCGACGTTCCGGCCGCCGGTCTACCGCAGCGCCGCCGCGGCCGCGACCTCCGGCCGGACCGCCCAGAGCCGGAAGTACAGCGCGAAGGTCCGCAGCTCCGCGGCGAGCTGCGGGTCGGCGAACGCCTTCGCCGGCGTGCTCAGCAGTGCCGAGGTCGGCACCGCGGTGCGCTTGGCGGCGGCGACGACGGCCGCCCGCTCGGCGGGCCCATAGCCGAGCCGCCGCAGCCGGGTGGACTGGGCCTTCGTCAGGCCGTGGCGGGCGACGGCGCGACGCGTGCGGCCGATGGCGGCGGGCGACGATCCGCGGCGCGCGGCCGCGGCGTGGGCGGCCAGGGCCTTCAGGGTGCCGGCGAGCGCGACCAGCGCGGTGTCCTGCGCCGCGAGCCGTTTCGAGAGCGACACGGCGAGGCGCATCTGCTTCCCCTGCCACGCCGGGCGCTTCGCGCGCTTCGCCCCGCCGGCGCGGTCGATCGTGACCTTCAGGGCGTCGGCGAGGCCGCGCGAGGCCGCGAGTCCGGCGGTCCAGCGGTTCTGGGCCTTCGCGGCGGCGCGCACGGCGGACGACCCCGACACGCGGACCCGCGGCGTCCTCGGCGGCGCGGCCGTCGCGAGCCGCTGCCAGTCCGGCCGCGGCGGGTCGTGCATCGCGGTGGCCTGGGCGGTGCTCTGCGACGTCGCCCACGGGTGGATCTGGGCGGCGGACTCGAACCAGCCGGCGGCGGTCTCGACGTAGGTCCGGAACGTGTGGGCGAACCGCGACCCGGCGGTCAGCGCCTCCAGGGCGGCCGCCACGTTCTGCGTCACCCACTTGCCCCCGAGGGCCACCGATGCGCTGGCCAGCAGGGAGCACGACAGGACGTTCTGGGCCTTGGCGCCGTACGCGCCGTCCTGGCCGCGGTAGTCGCCGAGCGGGATCGACAGGTTCGACGAGACCAGGGAGTAGTCCTGGCACTGCGGCAGGGTGTCGGGGGTGACGGCGCCCGGGGCGGCGACGGGCACCGGCACGATCGTCGACGGCGGCGGGGGTACGACGACTGGCGCGGTCCCGCCGCCGCCGACGGCGCTCGCGTGGTCCGCCGACGACGGTCGGTGGTCGGCGCCGCCGCCGTAGGCGACCGTCACGGGGACGTCGGTGCCGGTCGGGAAGCCCGCGGCCCCCGGCTGGACGACGACCTGGCACGTGCCGGGACTGCCGGCCGTGGCGGTCGGCTGGGCCAGGGTGCAGGTCGGCCCGTTCGGGAACGTCCCGCCCCCGGCGGGCAGCGAGAACGTCACGCCGCCCGACGGCGTCTCCTGCGGCGAACCGGCGTCGGTCACCGTCGCCACGCACGTCGCCGGAGCGGTCGCCGACGCCCCGAGGAAGCACTGCGCGGTCGTCGTCGTCGGGTGCCGGAAGTCCGGGCCGGGCGGCAGCGGGTCGTCGCAGAGGTCCAGCGCGGCCTGGCCCACGGGCGTCGTCGACGCGGTGGGCGGGTTCGCCTCCGCCGGGAGGGACATCACGAACGTGCCCTGCTGCAGCGCGTGGCTCGGCGCACCGACGGTGCAGAGCGCCGTGTAGCCCGTGATGACGTTCCCCCCGTCGGTGAGCGTCCCCTGGTAGACGGCGTAGGTCGGGCTGCCGGCCTGGCGGATCCTCTGGACGGCGTAGCGGACGCTCCCGCCGGTGAGCTGTCCGCGTAGCGGGTCGGTCGCCGTGGTCTGGCCGGAGAACGCGCCCGCGGTGTCCTGCAGCGTGATGTCGTCGTAGACGCCGGTGATGCCGCCCAGGGACGTGCCGGTCGTCGAGAAGTCGCGCTCGTAGTGGAACCACGAGCCGGTGACGTCGGTCGCGGCCGACGCCGTGGACGCGAGGACGCCGGCCGACGCGACGCAGAGCAGGACGAGGAGGACGCGCAGGGGCCGTGGCACGGACGGAAGTAGGCCACCGCGCGGCCCGCGCGGCAACCGGCACGCCCCGGCCTACGCGGATCTGCGCAGCCGTTCGTCCTCGGTCAGTCCGGCGGCCGTCCAGGCGGCGGCGATCGCCTCGGTCCGGGAGCGGACGCCGAGCTTGGCGTGGACGCTCTGCGCGTGCTTGTCGACGGTGCGCGGCGCGACGCCGAGGGCGGCGGCGACCGACGCGGTCGAGCCGCCGCGGATGAAGGCGTCGAGGACCGCCGTCTCGCGCGCGGTCAGCCCGAGGCTGCGCAGGACGTCGAGCGGGACGCCGCGGGCCAGGCGCTCGATCACGAGCAGGTCGAGGTCGGTGCGGCTGGAGCGCTTCAGGCGCCGCGCGACGAGTCGGCCGTCGCGGCCCGGCTCGGCCGCGAAGGGCGCGGGGACGGTGGTGTCGGAGGGGGCGAGCCACCAGGCGCGGAGGCTGGCCGGGAGCGGGTCGCCGGGGCGGACGGTCGCTCCGTCGCCGGCGTGCCCGCGGAGTCCGGGGACCGCTGGCGACCCCGGACCCCGGGCCTCCCGGTCGAGCTCGCCCAGCAACCGCGCCGCCGGGCCGCTCACGGCGGCCACCCGTCCGGCGTCGTCGACGACCGCGACGGCCTCGCCGTCGTCGTCGAAGCCCTGCAGCAGCGCGTCGATGGTGCCGGCCATCCGCTCCCGCAGCGCGGCGTTGCGGTAGGCCTGCGCCAGGTGCGGGCGGGCGAGGTCGAGCATCCGGACGTCGCGCGCGGTGAAGTCGTCCGGCCCGCCCCGCATCAGTGCGACGGCGACGCTCAGGGTCGGGCCCGACGGCAGCGCGAAGGCGACCTGGTGGGCGATCCCGAGGGGCTCGTAGAGGTCGCGGTAGAGGCCGAGCGCGGCCAGCTCCTCGTGCGTGACGACGTCGGAGAAGCGGTACGGCCGGGCGTCGTGGGTGCGCAGCAGGCGCCGGAGCAGCGGGTGCTCGTGGGCGTGGGCCGCCCACGCGCCGTGCAGGGCGGCCGGCAGCACCGGGTCGGAGATCGCGGCGAGGACGTCGCCGTCGCCGGCCACCTCGTTGTAGGAGACGATCTCGGCCGGCACCATGCGGCGCACGCCGGGGATGACGGCGGCCCGGAACTCGTCGAGGTCGTCGGCGCCGTTGGCCTCCCCGACGAGGTCCAGGAGGGCCCGGACGTCGCGGTCGCGGAGCTCGTGCACCGGCGGATCCTCCCGCGCGGGAGCGGGTCGCGCAACGGCCGGCGGACGCGTGTGCCGGCCGTCGCGGCGCGGGAGCCGCCGTCTGGCGTGCACGGACTCGTGCGTACCGTGTCCCGTCGCGCCCCGTGGGTACGGTCTGACGGTGAGCTTCGACGACGATCCGCCCACGCGTCGCCTGCCCGTCCCGCCCCGCGAGCCCGGCCACCCGCGCGAGCCACTGCCGCCCCGCGAGCGCGAGCCCGTGCCGCCGGCCCCCGGCGGCGGGGCCACGGACGTCCAGCTCTACGCGCTGGAGCAGCAGCTGCGGTCGCTGCGCAGCTGGCTCGTCGCGCTGGCCGCGATCGCGGTCATCGCCCTGGCCGTGGCGGCCGTGGCGCTGGTCTCCGGCGGGGGCGACGACTCGTCCTCCGACGGCACGCAGACGCCGGCGTCCCTGCGCAAGAGCGTGGCCCGGCTGGAGAGCCGCCTCGACGACCGGGCGACCAAGGGCGACCTGTCCGACGTCAAGGACCAGGTCACGAAGCTGCAGTCGTCCGTCGCGGCGGCGGTGTCGGCGGCGAAGACGACGACCACGACGACGACCGACGACGGGGCCGACGCGGCGAGCCTCAGCGCCGTGCAGTCCGACGTCGGCGAGCTCCAGGACCGGGTGAGCGCGCTCGAGCAGGCCGGGGCCGCGACCGGGGACACGACCCCGGCGGACCCGAGCGCGCCCTGAGCGGCTGCACGGTCGCGGCGGCGCCGGACCGGACGCGGCCGGCCCGCTGCGTCAGCCGTGTCGGCGCCGTACCCGCCGCAGGCCGGTGCGGTACACGGGCACGGTGACGGGCAGCGCGACGACGAGGACGATCAGGAGCTCCCCCGGCCCGAGGGCCCCGAGGGCCCCGACGACCATCGCGAGGACGAACACCGTCACCACGTACGCCGCGAACGCCCAGAGGCGCTGGAGCCGCGTCATCGGCCTGCGCCGCCCGTGCGCGTCGTGGCGCGGTCGGCGGTGCGCGGTACCCGGTCGACGGTCGCTGTGACCGGATCGGACGTACCACCGCGTGCATCGTCGGCGAGAGGGGACATCTGGGCTCCTGGGGGACGGGGACCGGACCCGCTGCGCGTACGGCGCAGGGGTCGTGGCGAAGGCTACCGCGACCGGGTGGCCTCCCGGCGTGCAGGACGACACCCGCCGCTCGCCTCCGGGCCCGACCTGCGCGACGCTCGACGGATGGCCCCGACGACCGACAGCGTCCACGACATGACCGCGATCACCGTGGAGTGCCGCTGCGACGACTGCAGCGCGACCTACGCCGCGTCGGGCATGGACACCGGCGCCGACGGCCTGTGGCTCGGCATCTTCGCCTGCATCTGCGAGCGGTGCGGGAGCACCGCGGTGCGGGTCGAGGGCTGACCCGACGTCCCGGCCGCGGGCGTCCCGCTGCGCCCGCGCACCACCGCCTCGCGCCGGACGGGGTCCGGGCCCGGCGACGAGCGGCGGCCCGACGCCGGACCGCCCGACCCGCCGCCTCAGTCGAGCCGGACCATCACGTGCTTCACGCGGGTGTACTCCTCGAGCGAGTAGACGGAGAGGTCCTTGCCGTAGCCGGACTCGCCGAAGCCGCCGTGGGGCATCTCGGAGAGGTACGGCATGTGGTCGTTGACCCACACGCAGCCGAAGTTGAGCTCGCGGGAGAAGCGCATCGCGGCGCCGACGTCGCGGGTCCAGACCGACGACGCCAAGCCGTAGACGGTGTCGTTGGCCCACTCGAGCGCCTGCTCGGCGTCGGCGGCCCGCTGGATCGAGACGACCGGGCCGAAGACCTCGCGCTGGACGATCTCGCTGTCCTGGGCCGGTCCGGCGATCAAGGTCGGCGCGACGAAGAAGCCGCGCTCGCCGACGCCGCTGCCGCCGGTCAGGACCTCCGCCCCGCCGTCGGCGGCGCGGTCGACGAAGCCCAGGACCTTGTCGCGCTGGCCGGCCGAGATGACGGGGCCGAGCTCGATGTCGTCCGAGGACAGCGGCTCGCCCACGACGAGCGACTCGAACGCCGGCACGAGTGCCTCGACCAGGCGGTCGTACACGCCCGGCGTGGCGATCACGCGGCAGCCGGCGGTGCAGTCCTGGCCGGCGTTGTAGAGCCCGCCCACCCGGATGCCTTCGACGACCTTGTCGACGTCGGCGTCGTCGAGGACCACGACCGGGGCCTTGCCGCCCAGCTCGAGGTGGGCGATCGCGAGGCGCTCGGACGCCGCGGCGGCGATCCGCTTGCCGGTCGCGACCGACCCGGTCAGCGAGACCAGGCGGATCCGCCGGTCGTCGACGATCCCGGACCCGACGGGCGTGCCGTGGCCGGTGATGACGTTCAGGACGCCGGGCGGCAGGATGTCGTTCGCGATCTCGGCCAGCCGGACGGTGGTCAGCGGCGTCAGCTCCGACGGCTTCAGGACGATCGTGTTGCCGCCCGCCAGCGCGGGGCCGATCTTCCACATCGCCATCGCCAGCGGGTAGTTCCACGGCGTGATCTGGCCGACGACGCCGAGCGGCTCGCGGCGGATGATCGACGTGTGGTCCTCCGAGTACTCGCCGGCGGCCTGGCCGTTCAGCGCGCGGGCCGCGCCGGCGAAGAAGCGCAGGTGGTCCGAGCAGCTCTGGACCTCCTCCAGCGCGGCGCCGCGCGGCTTGCCGGCGTCGCGGGACTCGAGGTCGGCGAGCTCCTGCTCGTGGGCGTCCAGCGCGTCGGCGAGCGCGACGATCGCGGTGGCGCGGTCCTTCGGGGTCGTCCGGCCCCAGGCCCGCGCGGCCCCGGCGGCGGCGTCGACCGCGCGCGCCACGTCGGCCGGCCCTCCGAGCGGCGAGCGGGCGACGACCTCCTCCGTCGCCGGGTCGAGGACGTCTTCGAACTCCCCGGTGGTCGCGTCGACGATCTCGCCTCCGACGACGTTCTTCAGGGTCGTGACCTCGGTGGTGCTCATGCGGGCCTTCGGGGTGGTGGCGGGCGGTCGGGGGATGGTGACGGCCGGGGCCATCGACGTCGCGCGGCCGGGCCGACCGGGCGACGAGGGCGGGGCGCGGCCGGCCGCGCCCCGCGCCGGCACGGCGCCGACGGCCACACCCGCGTGACGGGCTGGTATTCCTACACCGCGGACATCGAGATGTGCAAGGGCTGGGCGGCGGGCGTGAGGAGATAG
>NZ_JBFAPC010000225.1:0-6944 GCF_040675535.1 Patulibacter sp. NPDC049589
GACACCATGCCGGTCTCCGGTCCGGCGACGATCGTGCACGGCGACTACCGCATCGGCAACCTCATGGTCC
The DNA here is from genome assembly GCF_040675535.1 of Patulibacter sp. NPDC049589. NCBI lineage: Bacteria > Bacillati > Actinomycetota > Thermoleophilia > Solirubrobacterales > Patulibacteraceae > Patulibacter > Patulibacter sp. NPDC049589. The sequence continues at coordinate 71 of NZ_JBFAPC010000225.1, forward strand.
GCCCCGACGACGAGCAGCCCGTCGCCGCGATCCTCGACTGGGAGCTCGCCACCATCGGCGACCCGCTCGCCGACCTCGGCTACCTCGTCGCGACGTGGGCGCACCCCTCCGCACCCGAGCACCCGCTCACCCGGCTCTGCCAGGTCACCTGCGAGGACGGCTACCCGTCCCCGGACGAGCTTGCCGCCCGGTACGCCGCCGCGACGGGTCGCGATCTGGCCGACCTGTCGTGGTACGCGGCCTTCGCGCTGTGGCGCCTGGCGGTGCTGTTCGAGTACGGCAAGCGGCGCTACGAGACCGGCGGCGGGGACGCGTACTACGCCGACCCGTCCATGGTCCTCGAGTTCATCGCCGCCGGGCGCGCCCTCGCCGACGCGGGGAGCGCCGCCTGATGGCCACCGTCGAGGCGCTCTCGCCGCCGTCCGCGGCCCCCCGTTCGCGCCGCGCGGCGACGACCGCCCGCCCCGCGGGCGACGGCCCCGAGGAGCGCGCCGCCCACGCCTTCGGCAGCACGCTCGCCCGCGTCGGCGACGAGGACGGGCTCGGGACGTTCCTGGCGCACGCCTCCCGGGCGCTGGCCGCGCTGGTCGGCGTCGAGCGCTGCAGCGTCTACCTCTGGGACCGCCGCACCGGCCGCTTCCGCGGACGCGTCGCGCATCCCGCGACCCTCACCGACGCCGTCCGCCGCGTCACCATGGGCGGCCCGCCCGACGAGCTGACCGCCGACGTCGTCCGGTCCCGCCGCCCCGTGTCCGTGCCGGACGTGACCCGCGACGCGCGGACCGCCCGCGGCGTCGTGCGCGAGCAGCAGGTGCGGTCGCTGATGGCCGTGCCGATGATCCACGGCGGTCACGTGATCGGCCTCGCCTACCTCGACGACGCCGACCGGCGCCACGCCTTCACGCCCGACGACGAGCGCGCCGCCATGGCCTTCGCGACGTCGGCCGCCCGGTGGGTCGACCGCTCGCTCCGCGTCGCCCAGCTCGCGACCGTCCGCGACGAGCTCGCCCGCGAACGCTCGGTCCTCCCCCGGGCCACGGAGCTCGAGCAGCGGCTCGCCGAGCACACCGGCGCGCCGTTCCAGGAGCTGCTGGAGCAGGTCGCCCAGGTGGCCGGCCGGCCGATCGAGGTGCTCGGCGCCGACGGCCGGTCGGTGGCCCGCGCCGGCGGCGGCGACGAGCCGGGGCCCCCGCTCGGCCCGGCGGCCGGCCTCGAGATCGCGCGCGTCATGCGCAACACCGACCCGGGCCACGCGCGGACCGTCGCGACCGACCTGCGCCGCGGCCTGACGCACCGGTGCGTCGCGACGCACGTCGCGCTCGAGGCCGGGGAGCAGGGCCTGCTCGTCCTCGTCGAGCGCTCCGCCCCGCTCTCGCCGTTCGACGCGCTGCTCGCCGTCCGGGCCGGCGCCGCGCTCTCGGCGTCCACCCGCCGCCCGACGGCGCGGAGGTTCGCCCGGGGCGACGTCCACGCGCTGGCCTTCGAGCGGATGCTCGACCACGGTCTCGCGCTGCCGGGGACGGCGGAGCTCGCCGAGCGGCTCGAGATCGCCGCGGCGGCGCCCCGCCTGGTGGCGCTCGTGCTCGCGCGCGGCCCGCTCGACGCCGACGACCTCACGACCGCCGTCGTCCCCTGGCAGGCCGTCCCGGTCCCCGTCCCCGGCGGCCTGGCGCTGGTGATCGACCTGCCGGACGACACCGTCCCCGCCGACGCGGCCACCGACGTCCGCGACGAGCTGGTCGCGGCCCTGGACGGCGCGGGCACGACGGACGCCGTGGTCGGCGTGTCGGGAGTGTCCGGCTCCCTCGCGGACCTCCCGCGTGCGACCGCGCAGGCACGATCGATCGTGGCGGCGATGGGCGGCGCCGACCGGGAGTCTCGCCCCGCCGGGGACGCCGGCGCGGTCGGCTGCACCATCGACGAGCTCGGGCCGGCGCGGCTGCTGCTCGCGTCGCCGGCGGACGCCGGCCGCATCGCGCTCGAGCTGCTCGGGCCCCTGCTGGACCCCGACCCGTCCATCGCCGACCTGCTCCGGACGCTCGAGACGTTCTGCGCCACCGACGCGAGCATCCGCGCGACGGCCACGGCCCTGCAGGTCCACGAGAACACGGTCCGGCACCGCTTCGGGCGAATCCGCACGATGACGGGCCTCGACGTCGCGGCGTCGACGGACGACCTCCTGATGGTGCGGACGGCGCTGTCGGCCCGGCGCTTCGCCGCGATCGCGGCGCGGCACCGGGGCTGACCCGGCGGGCGGGACGCGGCCGCCGCCCCTCGCGGCCGCGCCGCGCACCGCTCCCGGTGTCGCACGTCGTCCGCACGCCGTATCCGCGTGTCCCCCGCCCTCGGCCAGGACGGCGCGAAGTCCAGTCCCGCGTCAGCCCAGCAGCCGCCGCGAGCGCGCCCAGACGAGGTGCTGCGAGAGGTTGAACGCCGCCCCGAACGCCGAGGCCGGGGTCAGCCTCCCGCGCCGGATCACGTCCTGGGCGACGATCACGCTGTCGACGACCTCGCAGAGCTGGTTGACGAGGACCGCGTCGCGCTGGGTCCCGTTCCTGATCGCGACCAGCGTGTGGATGCCAAGCGCGATGTCGCGGCTGCCGAGGAAGACGTTGGCCTGCCGCGAGTCCTCGGAGGACTTCGCCCCGATCAGCGCGAGCGCGATCGCCGGCGCCGCGAACGCCGCGACGCCGTAGGCGATGCGGACGCCCGCGACGACCTGCAGGTAGGTGTCGACCTCGGTGGTGTCCGTGCTCATCTGTCGCTCCTCTGTGGATGCGGTCGCGGGAGGCCGGCCCACGAACGCCCCGCGCCCGAGGCCGCGCCCGCGGCGGGTCGTCGCGGGCGCGGGGTGACGCGGGGTGTCGTGGTCTCCGGCCTACTTCGTGGTCGGTACCGGCGGGTCCGGGGTGTCGTCGCGGCCGATGTGCGGGAACTTCGACGTCGTGGTCCCGAACGGGGTGGCCTCGCTGTCCGCGCGGGGCAGCGAGTTCGGCTTGCGGTAGTGGTTCGTCGTCTCGTGGATGAAGTCCTTGACGGGACCCTGATCCAGGAGCGGCGCCAGGAGCGCACGGACCTCGGGCGTCTGGTTCGACAGCGTCCGGTCGCTGACCGGGCAGCCACAGACGCCGAGGATGCCGTTCTTGTCCTGGGTCGCCGCGTGCAGCCCGAAGTTGGCGAGGAAGCTGCCGAACTCCTTGTGGTACGGCTCGAGGTACGCCAGCGCGGGGTTCGCCTCGCGGAGGATGTTCTCGATCGTGGGGACCGTCGCGGCGCCGTCGTTCGCGAACGGCGTCAGGGACGCCAGCGTCGGGTTCGTCGCCTTGAAGAGGGCCGGCAGCGAGTCCGTCAGCCGGCGGGCCCTCGTGGCCGTCGGCCCGAGCCGGTTGAGCACCGGCTTCAGCGACTGCAGCGACGTCTTGAGGTCCGTGACCACGGGGGTCGCGTTGCCGGAGAACCGCGTCAGCCGCGACACCGTCGTCCGGGCCTGCTTCAGCGTCGGCGGGATCGACTCGAACGTCGTGCGCACGGCCTGGTCGCGGGCGGCGACCGCCTCGGCCGTCGCCTTCGCCGTGCGGACCAGCGTCTGCAGGTCGGTCGTCCGGCTGCTGATCGCGCCCATCACGACGCCGGTGTTGGCCACCAGGCGCGCGATCTGCCCGCGCTGCTCGTTGAGGATGTCGAGCAGCTGGCTCCCGTCCTCCGCGATCGGCGCGACGCGGTCGAACAGGTCGTTCAGATCCTGGCCGCGGCCCTTGACGGAGTCACCGGCCGCCCGGAGGTTCTGGCTGACGTGCTTGCGCGTCTTCGGGTCCAGCGTGTTCAGGACCTTGTCGATCGGCACCGACTCCTGCTGGGCCGCGACGGCGAGGGTGCCGCCGTCCGGGACCTGCCCGGACTTCGCGTCGCCGATCGTCAGGTCGACGTAGTTCTCACCGACGAGCGTCTTCTGCCGGACCAGGATCTTCGCGTCGCGGTAGACCGGCGCGTACTTCTTCTTCAGCTCCAGGACGAACGACGTCCGGTTGCCGGAGATGTTCTCGATCGTGCCGACCTCGCCGACCTTCACGCCGGCGGACCGGACGTCGGCGTGCTTGAGCACCTGCTGCGGCTCGGTGAGGATCGCCGTGACCTTGTACGGCTTCTCCGCGAGCGGCAGCTTGCCGCCGGCCGTCGAGTAGAAGTACGCCAGGATCGCCATGCCGCCCAGGAGGATCAGGAGCAGCACGAACGTCTTCGCGCCCACGTTCTGCGTCTTCATTACTTCTGCTCCTGGCTGACGGCGTCGTCACGAGACGGCAGTGGCGTGCTCGAGGACTTCGCGCCCGGCTGGTCGTTGTTCTTGATCGCCGACGCTGCGTCTCCGGTGCACGGGCCCTGGATGCGCCAGTCGATGTCCTTGACGTAGTTGCCGATGCCGGCGAAGCCGACCCCGACCGTGGCGCGGGCATTGGCGACGTATCCGCCGTCGCCGTACTTGGCGATCGACTGGATGCGACTGACGAACGTGCCGACGATCGGCAGGCACGGGGTCACGATCTTCGCCCCGCGGGCGAGCTGCGTCGCTTGCGGCACCAGCGGCGTCAGCGCGTCCGACGCGTTCTGCGACGTGAGCGGGAGCTCCCTCGCGAGCGGCTTGAGCGCCTTCACCGAGGGTCGGAGCGACGTGACGGCGGGCGTGGCGTCGTCCGAGAAGTCGCTGAGGCTGTCGAGCCCGGACGGCAGCGACTTCGCGACCGGCTTCAGGGACTTCAGTGCCGCGTCCAGCGGCACCGTCGTCTGCCGGACGTTCGCGAACGTCGTCTGCAGGTTCCTGAGCGTGCCCGGCAGCTGCGCGATCGTCGACGAGAGCGTGCCGTCGTGCTGTGCGAGCGTGCCGAGCAGCTGGCCGCCGTTGTCGACGAACCCGGTCAGCTGCTGGTCGCGCTTGCCGAGGACCTCCGTGATGTTCGCGAAGTTGTGGACCAGCCGGGCCGTGTTCTGGCGCCGGGAGGACAGCGCCTCGCCGAGGCGGGTGGCGACCTGCAGGAACGGGCCGAGCTGCGCGAAGCCCTCCTTGAGCTTCGCCCCGCGGTCGTTCGTGCCGGCGCCCAGCTGGTCGATCAGGCTCGAGAACCGGGCCCGGGTGTCGGAGTCCAGGACGTTCAGGACGCGGCCGACCTCGACCTGCGACTTCGTCTGCGTCGCCGGCAGCACCTGACCCTCCTTGAGCAGCGGCGCGTTGGAGCTGCCGCGGCTGAGGATGTCGACGTACTCGTCCTCCAGGGCGGTGACCGGCCGGATGACGACCTTCGCGTCGGTGTGCAGCGGCGCGTACTTCTTCTCGATCTTGATCCCGAGGACGGCCTGGCCGTTCTCGAGCTTCGAGGAGGAGACGCTGCCGGCCTTGATGCCGGCGATGCGGAGCTCGGCGCGGCCCGGGACGACGCCCTTGACGTTGTCGAACCCGACCTTGTAGGACGCGTAGCTGACCCACGGCTTGTCGCCGGCGAGGTTCCGGATGACCGTCACCCCGGCGAAGACGCCGGCGAGGATCAGGAGCAGGAAGAGGATCGCGGGCCCGACCGAGCGTCGGAGCTCGAGGATCAACCGGTCGCGACCGGCGCTGCGACTCATCGTCCCGCCCCCTGCTTGATGTCGAGTTTGCTGACCAGCGACCGCAGGCTCGCCTTGTCCTTGAACGTCTTGAGGAGGTTGTCGGTGACGCTGTTCTTCACGGACGAGTTCTTCAGGACGACCTCGTTGACCGGGGTCCCCGTGATGAGACCCGTGATGAGCTTCGCCACGGTCTCGCACTCGATCTTCTTGTCGAGCGGGACATCACCCGAGGAGATGTAGGTCTTGCAGGGTGAGAAGCCCTGCTCGAGCGACTCGCCCAAGCCGGCCTCGAAGTTCACGACCGGACCGTTGGAGTCGCCCAGCGCCGCGACGCTGCCGGCAACCGAGGTGAGCGGGCCGAGCATCTCGTACTGCTTCAGGCCGACCTCCTTGGAGCGGGTCCGCAGCCACGGCAGGATCGGGTAGATCGCCTGGTCGAGCACCGGGTTGGCCGCGGCCATCAGGGCATTGCCCGAGCTCGTGAGCTTCAGGAGGTCCTGGACCGCCGGCCGCAGGGCGCGGACCGTCGGCTTCGCGTCGCGCAGCAGGGGCGCGGCGGCGTTCAGCAGCGGCGTCGCGTCGTCGGCGGCGTCGTCGACCTTGCGGGCGCCGGGGCGCAGCTGCTGCGCCACCGGGTCGAGCACGTCGAGGGTCGTCCGCAGGCGCGCCATCGTCGCGCGCGTCTCGCTCAGCGCGCCCGGGGCGGTGCTGAGCAGCGCCCGCATGTCCGACGCCCGGGCGGCGGTGACGCCGAGCGCCACGCTCCCGTTGTCGATGAGGTCGCCGAGCTGGACCTCGCTCTTGGCGAGCGCGCCGACCGTGCGGCTGGCGTTGGTGATCATGCGCTGCAGGTCACCGGGCTCGGTGCCGCGGATCGACCGCAGTCCCGGGCCGAGGGTCTTCATCGCGGGGCCGAGGTTCTTGACCGTGCTGCGGTACCCCGCCGGAGAGGCGAAGCCCTTGTCGAACTCGTCGATGATCGTCTTGACGGCCTTCCGGCCGTCGGCGTCGAACGGCTCGATCGCCTGGTCGAGCTCCGTCTGCGTCTCGGTCCGCGACTTCGGGATGATCGTGTCGCCGATCGCCGGCGCGCTCTTGGAGCCCGGCTTGAGGTCGACGTAGAGGTTGCGGCCGAGGAGCGTCCGCCAGCGGAGGCCGATCGAGGCGTCCTGCTTGACGTCGACGCCCTTGCCCTTCTCGACGAGCATCGTCACCTTGGCGCCGCGACCACCGGGGCCGCGCTCGACCTTGGTGACCTGGCCGACGTCGACGCCCT